>NZ_KV815435.1:44499-70859 GCF_001814225.1 Neisseria sp. HMSC070F02
CTTCGTCGCCTTGTCCTGATTTTTGTTAATCCATATATCAGATAAAACGGCAGCAAAAATGCCGTCTGAAACCAATTAGGGCTTCAGACGGCATTTTTACTGCAAAACCTTATGCGAACGGATGATGCAGCACAATCGTTTCTTCGCGGTCGGGGCCGGTGGAGACGATGGCGACCGGCGCACCGCAGACTTCTTCAATCCGTTTCAAATATGCTTTGGCATTGGCAGGTAATGCGTCGTAGCTTTTCACGCCGAAAGTGGATTCGCTCCAACCGGGCATGGTTTCGTAAATCGGCTTGCAGGCTTCTACCGCATCAGAGCCGCAAGGCAGGATGTCGGTTTTGCCGCCGTCGGGCAATTCGTAGCCGACGCAGATATTGATGGTTTCAACGCCGTCCATTACATCGAGTTTGGTAATACACATACCGGAAATGCCGTTGATTTGGATGGAGCGTTTCAGGGCGGCGGCATCAAACCAGCCGCAGCGGCGTGCGCGTCCGGTTACCGAACCGAATTCGTGTCCGCGTTCTGCCAAACCTGCGCCGACTTCGTCGAACAATTCGGTCGGGAACGGGCCCGAACCGACGCGCGTGGTATAGGCTTTGACGATGCCCAAAACATAATCCAGCATTTGAGGACCTACGCCCGCGCCTGCGGAAGCGGCTCCCGCCAGACAGTTGGACGAGGTAACGAAGGGATAAGTGCCGTAGTCGATGTCCAACAACGCACCTTGCGCGCCTTCAAACAGCAGTTTTTCGCCGTTTTTGTTTTTCTCGTTCAACACGCGGGACACGTCGGTAATCATCGGCGCAATGCGCGGCGCGACTTTTTCGATAACCGCCATCACGTCTTCCGCTTTAACCGGTTCGGCATTGTGCAGATGTTGCAGTTGGACGTTGTAATAAGCAAGGACGACATCCAGTTTTTCACGCAGTTTTTCAGGATGCAGCAAATCGGCGACGCGAATGGCGCGGCGTGCCACTTTGTCTTCGTAGGCAGGACCGATGCCGCGGCCGGTCGTGCCGATTTTGCCTTTGCCGCGCGATGCTTCGCGGGCTTGGTCGAGCGCGATGTGATAAGGCAGGATCAGAGGGCAGGTCGGCGCGATTTTCAGACGGCCTTCGACGTTTTTCACGCCTGCCGCGTTCAACTCGTCGATTTCGCCCAACAGGGCTTCGGGGGAGACGACAACGCCCGAACCGATGAAGCAGTCCAAACTTTCATGCAGGATGCCGCTCGGAATCAGGCGCAAAATGGTTTTTTTGCCGCCGACAACCAAGGTATGGCCCGCATTGTGGCCGCCTTGGAAGCGCACCACGCCGCCGGCTTCTTCCGCCAGCCAGTCAACGATTTTACCTTTACCCTCGTCGCCCCACTGTGCGCCGATTACTACAACATTTTTAGCCATAGCCATATAACCTATCGATATTAAAAATTATTGCGGAAATCCCCAAACCGGTGCGGCTTTGCGCCCCGCCACGATTTGCCTTTCATCCGCCATGAACGGGTATTTAGCGTTTCACGACCTGCCAAACGCCGTCCGTCTTTTTCAGACGGCCTGCAAGCTCTTCCGAAACATTGTGTCCGATACCGTAATCGATTACGACACACTGCCCTTGTTCACGCAAGGCTTCGACCGCTTCGTGCGCCGCTTCGGCATCTTCCGCATCGACCAACACGGCGGGCTGCCGTTCGATGGCGGGCAAACGCCCGATAAAGCTGCGCAAGTCGAAACTGAATCCCGTTGCCGGGCGCGCCCTGCCGAAATATCCGCCCAATCCGTCATAACGCCCGCCGCGCGCGACCGCGTCGTGGAAATCGGCGGCATAGGCGGCATACAGCAAGCCCGTGTGGTAATTGTCGACACGCAGCTCGGACAAGTCGATATGGATTTCACAATCGGGGAATGCGTCGCACACCGCCTGCAATTCGTCTAACGCGCCGCCGACCGCCGACAAATCCGGCAACCGTCCGCGCGCGTCGGACAACACTTCACGCCCGCCGTACAGGCGCGGCAACAGCGAGAATGCTTTTGCCCACATGCCGTCCAGCTTCCAAGCCTTGACCTGCGCTTCGACCGCCCCGGTATCTTTATCCTGCATCAAGGCAAGCAGCGTTGCGGACTGCCCCGCATCCAAATGTGCCGCATCGGACAAGGCGCGAAATATGCCGATATGCCCCAGCGAAAGCAGCACTTTGCCCATATCGGCAATTTTCATGCTTTTCAGCATAAGGTCTATCAGCTCGATGTCGCCACGGATATCGGCAAAACCGTACATTTCCGCCCCTGCCTGCAAGGGTTCGCGCATATTCAGCAGACCGTCGGACTGCGCGTGCAACACCGGACCGGCATAACACAACCGGTTAATCCCTTGGTTGGCGGATAAAAGATGGGCATCGATACGCGCCACCTGCGGCGTGATGTCGGCGCGTATGCCCAACTGCCTGCCGCTGAGCCTGTCCGTTACCAAAATGGTTTTCAGGGAAAGCCCCGCATCGATATGCGTCAGCAGGGAATGTGCGTACTCCATCAGCGGAGGCTGTACCAGTTCATAACCGTGTACGCGGAACAGTGCCAACAACTGCTCCCTCGCGCTTTCAAGCTGCCGCGCGTTCGTGGGCAGTACGTCGGCGATATGTTCCGGAAGCTGCCATGTCTGCATGAGAATCTGCCTTCTATTTTATCCTGTAAACACAAAAGACTGCCCGATCCGCAATCAGACGGCATCTTTGCCGCAACGCATCACGCCGCTGTCAAAACGGCGATGCTTCTTTCTGATTCAGAATCCGAACAGCCCCTGTCCGACGGCTCAATGCCGTCAAGTCGTTAAAACCAAACTTTACCATAAAATACACACAATCTGAATATACTTTTATACCCTGTATCCGCCGTCTGACGGCACGGCATTTTTTTACTATATAATGTGCACCATTATTTCTCATCACTTCCTGCTGCCGTTTTCTGCTTCAGACGGCATTTTTGTTGATTGAACACTTATGCTGCTCGACCTCAACCGCTTTTCCTTTCCCGTCTTCCTGAAAGAAATCCGCCTGCTGACCGCCCTTGCCCTGCCCATGTTGTTGGCACAGGTTGCGCAGGTGGGCATCGGTTTTGTCGATACCGTGATGGCGGGCGGTGCGGGTAAGGAAGATTTGGCGGCGGTGGCTTTGGGCAGCAGCGCGTTTGCCACGGTTTATATTACCTTTATGGGCATTATGGCGGCGTTGAACCCGATGATTGCCCAGCTTTACGGCGCGGGTAAAACCGGTGAAGTGGGCGAAACGGGGCGGCAGGGGATTTGGTTCGGGCTGATCTTGGGGATTTTCGGCATGGTCTTGATGTGGGCGACGATTACGCCGTTCCGCAACTGGCTGACCTTGAGCGATTATGTGGAAGGCACAATGGCGCAGTATATGCTGTTCACCAGCTTGGCGATGCCGGCGGCAATGGTACACCGCGCACTGCACGCCTACGCCTCCAGCCTGAACCGCCCGCGCCTGATTATGTTGGTCAGCTTTGCGGCGTTTGTGTTGAACGTGCCGCTGAACTATATTTTCGTTTACGGCAAATTCGGTATGCCCGCTTTGGGCGGCGCAGGCTGCGGACTGGCGACGATGGCGGTGTTTTGGTTCAGCGCGCTGGCATTGTGGATTTATATCGCCAAGGAAAATTTCTTCCGCCCATTCGGACTGACGGCGAAATTCGGCAAACCGGATTGGGCGGTGTTCAAACAGATTTGGAAAATCGGCGCACCCATCGGGCTGTCTTATTTTTTGGAAGCCAGCGCGTTTTCGTTTATCGTGTTTTTGATTGCGCCTTTCGGCGAGGATTATGTGGCGGCGCAGCAGGTCGGCATCAGTTTGTCGGGGATTCTCTATATGATTCCGCAAAGCGTCGGCTCGGCGGGGACGGTGCGCATCGGCTTTTCGCTTGGGCGGCGCGAATTTTCGCGGGCGCGTTATATTTCGGGCGTGTCACTGGTGTTAGGATGGATGCTCGCCGTGATTACCGTGCTTTCCTTGGTATTATTCCGTTCGCCGCTGGTAAGTATGTACAACAATGATCCGGCGGTTTTAAGCATCGCCGCCACCGTCTTACTGTTCGCCGGCTTGTTCCAACCGGCAGACTTCACCCAATGTATCGCCTCCTACGCCTTGCGCGGCTACAAAGTTACAAAGGTGCCGATGTTCATCCACGCCGCCGCCTTTTGGGGCTGCGGTCTGCTGCCGGGCTACCTGCTCGCCTACCGTTTCGATATGGGCATTTACGGCTTCTGGACGGCATTGATTGCCTCGCTCACCATCGCCGCCATCGCCTTGGTGTGGTGCTTGGAATTGTGCAGTAGGGAGATGGTCAGATCGCATAAGGCCGTCTGAAAACTCCGCCGATTAAAAATATAGTGGATTAACAAAAACCAGTACGGCGTTACCTCGCCTTGCCGTACTATTTGTACTGTCTGCGGCTTCGTTGCCTTGTCCTGATTTTTGTTAATCCACTATAGAAACGATGGGCTGAAGCCCGCCACTGGCAATACTCATTTTAAAGTTCAAACCCATGCAACCCATCCGATACCGAACCGACCTTACCCCCTACAACACTTTCGGCCTGCGCGCCCAAGCCCGAGCCTTTATTGCG
The DNA here is from genome assembly GCF_001814225.1 of Neisseria sp. HMSC070F02. NCBI lineage: Bacteria > Pseudomonadati > Pseudomonadota > Betaproteobacteria > Neisseriales > Neisseriaceae > Neisseria > Neisseria sp. HMSC070F02. The sequence goes on from NZ_KV815435.1 coordinate 49,136, forward strand.
CTTGAACACGCCGACGGGTTGCGCGACATCGTCCGGCTACCCGAGTTCAACCGAGATACTGTTTTATGGCTGGGCGGCGGCAGCAATATCCTTTTGATGGAGGACTACGCCGGTCTGGTCGTACATATGGAAAACAAAGGCATACGCGAAATTGCTCGTTCAGACGGCATGGTTCTGATTGAAGCGCAGGCGGGCGAAATCTGGCACGATTTTGTCCTGCACGCCGTCGCGCTGGGTTTGAACGGTTTGGAAAACCTGAGCCTGATTCCGGGTACGGTCGGCGCGTCGCCCGTGCAGAACATCGGCGCATACGGCGTAGAGGCGAAAGATGTGATTCACAGCGTGCGCTGCTTTGATTTGGATACGGAGGCCTTTGTCGAGCTTGCCAATGCCGACTGCCGCTTCGCCTACCGCGAAAGCCTGTTCAAGCAGGAAGGTAAAGGGCGTTATGTGATTGTTTCGGTTGTGTTTGCATTAAAAGAGCATTTTGTGCCGAACTTGGGCTACAGCGATTTGGCGGCAGCGGTTGCCGAACGGTGCGCCGGCAGGGAAATAACGGCGAAAGAAGTTTCCGATGCAGTGTGCGCCGTCCGCCGCCGCAAACTGCCCGACCCGGGCATTTTGGGCAATGTCGGCAGTTTCTTTAAAAACCCCGTCGTCGGCGCGGGAAAAGCCGCCGCCCTGTTGCAGCAGCATCCCGATATGCCGCATTATCCACAGCCGGACGGTTCGGTCAAACTTGCTGCCGGCTGGCTGATCGACCAATGCCGTCTGAAAGGCTTCCAAATCGGCGGCGCGGCGGTACACGACAAACAGGCATTGGTTTTGGTAAACAAAAACAACGCCTCGGCAAACGATGTCCGGCAATTGGCGCAACACATCAAATTTACAGTATTTGCTCAGTTTCAGGTAGAATTGCACGCCGAACCTAATTGGCTGCCTGCTTCGTTCAGCCTGTAAATCCAAGGAGTATGCCCGTGACCCGCCCCGCCAAAATCAATACTTACACACGCATCATCGACGCCAGCCTTGCGCTCTTCAACGAGGAAGGCGAGCGCAACATCAGCACCAACCATATTGCCGCCCACTTGGGCATCAGTCCGGGCAACCTCTATTACCACTTCCGCAACAAAGACGAAATCATCGTCCAACTGTTCAAACGTTACAGCGAAGCCCTGCTTGCCTACCTGAATGAAGCTGTGTTGCCGTCTGATGTGGAAGACTCCATCAACTATATGGCGGGCATTTACGACGTGATGTGGGAATACCGCTTCCTATTCAGCGACGTGAACACCCTGCTTGCACGCAGTGCCGAACTATTAGGCGAACACAATACTTTCACCCAAGCCAAAGTCTCCCCGCTCTTGGTCAACCTGCTGACCCAGCTCAACGGTCTGAACATCATCCAAGCCGACCAAACCGCTATGAACGATCTCGCCGTCAATATGTGGATGGTTACGAAATACTGGTTCGACTTCGACAGCTCCCTGCGCGGCCGCACCAAGCTGACCGAAGACTCCAAAGCACGCGGCATCCGCCGCACCTTAAGCCTCCTTCGTCCTTATCTTTTGCCCGAACACCGCAAGAAATACGACCGGAAAATCGGCAACGGCAACCCGTAAACCCACAGCGTCCGAATCAGCCTTCAGACGGCACTTACCCGACGGTATCAGCGAATGCGCGCAGTCCCCCCGCCCCATATCTCCATCACAGGCCTAGGTTACCTCGGCCTGCCGCTGGCACAAAAGTTTTACCAACACGGCAGCCGCGTCGCCGCCATAAAACGCAGCCTGACTTCGGACGACATCAACCTGCCCATACACCTCGATACCATCGACCTCAATCAAGACAGCGCGTTTCAAAGCGCGAACCTTGCCCGAGATACAAGCTTTTGGCGGCACCATGCCAACAAACCCGTTTGGTTCTGCCTCTTGCCGCCATCATCGCTGACACATTACGCCGATACCGTCAAACAATGGGCAGAACTTGCCCGGGCGTGCAACGTGCAACACCTGATTTTCACAAGCAGTACCAGCGTTTACGGCGATACAGCGCGCGAATGCGACGAAATCGCCCTACCCGATCCGCAAACCGAGTCCGCCCGCCAAATCCTCGCCGCCGAACAACACCTGCTCGACAGCGGCGTTCCGAACATCGACATCCTGCGGCTGGGCGGGCTTTATTGCGCCGAACGCCATCCCGTCAGCCGCCTTGTTCAAAAGCAAAACATCCCGGGCGGCAACCGCCCCATCAACATCGTCCACCGTAATATCGCCGTCGAAAGCCTGTTTCAGACGGCATTCAAACCCGGCGGCAGGCGGCTGAAAAACATTATCGAACCGCGCCACCCGACACGACGCGAATTCTACACGGAAGAAGCCGCCAAACTCGGTTTGCCGGCTCCTGATTTCGCACCCGACGACAGCATGGGCAAAATCATCCGTACCGTTTGCGATAACAGCTGAAGCCTGTAAAATAAGCGTCAACAGCAACAAACAGGCATTCTCCGCCCCGATCAGAAAATATGTCCGCCCTCCTCCCCATCATCAACCGCCTGATTCTGCAAAGCCCGGACAGCCGCTCGGAACTTGCCACCTTTGCAGGCAAAACACTGACCCTGAACATTGCCGGGCTGAAACTGGCGGGACGCATCACGGAAGACGGTTTGCTCTCGGCGGGAAACGGCTTTGCAGACACCGAAATCACCTTCCGCAACAGCGCGGTACAGAAAATCCTCCAAGGCGGCGAACCCGGGGCGGGCGACATCGGGCTCGAAGGCGACCTCATCCTCGGCATCGCGGTACTGTCCCTGCTCGGCAGCCTGCGTTCCCGCGCATCGGACGAATTGGCACGGATTTTCGGCACGCAGGCAGACATCGGCAGCCGTGCCGCCGACATCGGACACGGCATCAAACAAATCGGCAGGAACATCGCCGAACAAATCGGCGGATTTTCCCGCGAATCCGAGTCCGCAAACATCGGCAACGAAGCCCTTGCCGACTGCCTCGACGAAATAAGCAGACTGCGCGACGGCGTGGAACGCCTCAACGAACGCCTCGATCGGCTCGAACGCGACATTTGGATAGACTAACCTTCAGACGGCATCCGACATGAACAGCCCTTTTCACAACATCGGCATCGTAACCCGCCCCAACACGCCCGACATCCAAGACACCGCACACACGCTGATTACCTTTTTGAAGCAGCACGGCTTTACCGTCTATCTCGACGAAGTCGGCATAAAGGAAGGCTGCATCTATACCCAAGACACCGTCGGCTGCCATATCGTCAACAAGACCGAACTGGGGCAATACTGCGACCTGGTCGCCGTTTTAGGCGGAGACGGCACCTTTCTCTCCGTCGCCCGCGAAATCGCCCCGCGCGCCGTTCCGATTATCGGCATCAACCAAGGGCATTTGGGCTTCCTGACCCAAATTCCCCGCGAATATATGACGGACAAGCTATTGCCCGTTTTAGAAGGGAAATACCTTGCCGAAGAGCGCATCCTGATTGAGGCCGCACTCATCCGCGAAGGCAAAACCGCCGAACGCGCCATCGCCCTCAACGATGCCGTCCTCTCCCGTGGCGGTGCCGGACAGATGATTGAGTTTGAAGTCTTCGTCAATCGGGAATTCGTCTATACCCAGCGTTCGGACGGGCTGATTGTCTCCACCCCCACCGGATCGACCGCCTATTCGCTTGCCGCCGGCGGCCCCATCATGCAGGCAGGTTTGCACGCCTTCACACTCGTACCCATCTGCCCGCAATCCATGACCAACCGCCCCATCGCCATTCCCGACACGTCCGAAATCGAAATCCTCGTTACCCAAGGCGGCGACGCGCGCGTCCATTTCGACGGTCAAACCCATATCGACGTGCAAAACCTCGACCGCATCACCATCCGCCGCTACCGAAACCCCTTACGCATCCTACATCCGACCGACTACCAATATTTCAAAACCCTGCGCCAAAAACTGCACTGGGGCGAACAATTGGTCTGAACCGACCCTTACCGGAAAACACCTATGAATCCAAAAACTCCCCCCGACCATACAGAAGATGCCGTGCGCCTCTCCAAACGCATGGCGCAACTGGGGCTTTGTTCGCGCCGCGAAGCCGACGGCTACATCGAACAGGGCTGGGTAACGGTCAACGGCAAAACCGCCGTACTCGGTCAGAAAGTTTCACCGGCAGACCGTATCGAACTGAACAAGAAAGCCCACGAACAGCAGGCGGCACGCATTACCATCCTGCTGAACAAACCTGTCGGCTATGTCAGCGCACAAGCGGAAAAAGGCTATAAATCCGCCGCCGAACTGATTACCCCTGAAAACCGCTGGGAAGGCGACACCGGCCGCATCCGTTTCGATCCGAAACACAAAATCGGTCTTGCCCCCGCCGGCAGGCTCGATATCGATTCAGTCGGATTGCTGGTGTTGACGCAGGACGGCCGTATCGCCAAGCAGCTTATCGGCGAAAACAGCGGCAGTGAAAAAGAATATTTGGTGCGCGTGCGCGGCAAATTGGACGAAAAAGGACTTGCCTTACTGAATCACGGATTGAGTTTGGACGGTGAAAAACTGCGTCCCGCCCAAGTAGAATGGCAAAACGAAGACCAACTGCGTTTCGTATTGAAACAAGGTAAAAAGCGGCAAATCCGCCGTATGTGCGAACTGGTCGGACTGCGCGTCGTCGGGCTGAAACGCATCCGCATGGGTAAGGTCAAGCTCGGCAGGCTGCCGCCCGGCAAATGGCGTTATCTTGCTCCCGGCGAATCGTTTTAAATAAACATTAAAAAATGCCGTCTGAACGTCCTTACGTTTTCAGACGGCATTGCCTTATGCCCAAATAACGGTTTCTTCCAAGGGCCTGCGCGCTTTCGTGGCGATTTCCTGAACGCGGTAGCCGAATGTCGCGGCAACGGACACGCCCCATTCTGCCGCATCGAACAAACCGAACTGCCCGGACAATACGCGTTCCATATCGGCATAGTTGAAACCTTCCACCGGGCAGGAATCGATACCTGCCATCGCCGCACCCGTCATCATGTTGCCCAACGCGATATAGGTCTGGCGGCAACACCAGTCAAACAAGGCGCGCGAATCGTCCAAAATCTTGATGTCGTCGGCTTGAAACGCCTGATACCTCGCCAAAGATTTTGCCATGGCATCCGGTTCGGTAACGCCGCGCCGTTTGAGGCTTTCCAACATAAACGGGCTGTCGAAGCGGGCATTTTTCTTTGCCAAAAACACCACCAAATGACTGGCGGTATCCAAAGCATCCGCCATACCCCAAGAAAACGGCTTGATTGCCTGTCGGATTTCAGGGTTTTGAACCACAACAAACTGCCAAGGCTCCGAACCGACCGAACTGGGCGACAAACGCCCGAGTTCTAAAATAAACTGAAAATCCTCGGCACTGATTTTACGTGCCACATCGTAATGCCGGCATGATTTGCGGTTTTTAAATGCGGATAGAACCTGCTCTTTGCTCAATACTGCCATCGTACATCCTTTCATTACTTGTATTGCAAATTGATTTCGTACCCTATAAGCCGCCCCCGCCGTCGGGCTTTATCCGGACTTTGCCCGTCCTTCGGCGGATCGGAAAGTAAAGCGGCGGCAGATTCGCCAATAACGCCCCAATGCCTTTCAGACGGCATTTGGATCATCGCAAACACGCCTACGGATACGCGATATAGGCATAAGCCGAATGGTTGTGGATAGATTCGAAATTCTCACTCTCGACAACGAAACTCTTGATGCGTTTGTCGGCAATCAGCGAAGTAGCGACATCACGCACCATATCTTCCACGAATTTCGGGTTTTCGTAGGCTTTTTCGGTAACATATTTTTCATCGGGGCGTTTGAGCAAACCGTAGAGTTGGCAGCTTGCCTGCGCCTCCACATAATCAATGACTTCCTCGATACCGACTTCTGCATCGGCAGTCAGGCTGACGGTAACATGCGAACGCTGGTTGTGCGCGCCATATTGGGAAATTTCTTTGGAACACGGGCAAAGCGAGGTTACGGGAATCATGACCTTCATACTGTAGCCGTATGCCCCGTCTTTGATTTCGCCCGTGAGACAGACATCATAATCCAGTAAGGACCGAATACCGGAAACCGGCGCGGTTTTCTTGCGGAAAAACGGAAAAGAAACGCTGATTTTGCCGGCGCGGGAATCTAAAAGCGCGACCATTTCGGCAGTCAGCCTGTGCAATTGTGCAAAATCCAAGGCTTCGGCATGTTGCTCCATCAATGCGACAAAACGCGACATATGCGTCCCCTTCTGCTCAGCAGGCAGGTAAACCGTCATGGTCAGACGGGCAACGGTGGACTGGATGCCTTCTGCAGTTTGCAGGGTAATCGGAAAGCGCAGGTCTTTGATACCGACCTGATTGATCGGCAGATTGCGCAAATCTCGGCTGGATTGCACGTCTGCAATAGTGTTCATGAGTTGTTTTTCCTTAATATTCATGTAATTGTTGAGATGTGTGCATGGTATGGCGTTTCCGCCGGGGAATATACCGTCAATCTGCAAATGCGAGATTATATCACTCGCTTTTAGCAGCTGCATTGATTGTTTCTATTTTTCAGATAGTGATAAAATCTTCGATTATTCACATCTACATAGGCAGAGACCAAATGAAATTCGCCACGAAAGCCATTCATTCCAGCTACGATTGCGACGAACACAACCGCGCGCTGATGCCGCCGATTTATCAAAACAGTATGTTTGCGTTGCACGAGATTGGCGAAAATGTGCCTTACCGTTATTCGCGCCTGAGCAACCCGACCCGTCAGATTTTAGAAGACACCGTTGCCGATTTGGAACACGGTGCGGCAGGTTTTGCGTTTTCCAGCGGTATGGCGGGAATTGATGCCGTATGGCGTACCTTCCTGCGCCCGGGCGATACCATTGTCGCCGTCGCCGATATTTACGGCGGCGCTTATGATTTATTGGTCGATGTTTATCAAAAATGGGGGGTGAACGTTGTTTTTGCCGATTTAGGCAATCCGGATAATTTGGACGAACTGCTTAAAGCGCACAAGGTCAAACTGGTTTGGCTGGAAACGCCGTCCAATCCACTTTTACGCTTGGTAGACATCAAAGTCCTTGCCGCAAAAGCCAAAGCAGCCGGTGCGCTGGTCGGTATCGACAACACTTTTGCCACGCCGTATCTGCAACAGCCGTTGGATATGGGTTGCGATTTTGTATTCCATTCCGCTACCAAATATTTGTGCGGCCATTCCGACGTGTTGATGGGCATCGTCGTTGCCAAAACCAAAGAACTGGCGCAGCCTTTGCACGATATGATGGTGCATACCGGCGCGGTTGCCGGCCCGCTGGACTGCTGGCTGGTGTTGCGCGGCATCAAAACACTGGCTCTGCGCATGAACGCCCATTGCCAAAACGCACTCGAAATCGCGCGCCGTTTGGAAGCCCATCCTGCCATTGAAAAAGTGTTCCATCCCGGCCTGCCGTCTCACGAACATTACGAACTGGCGAAAACACAAATGCCCAAAGGCATCGGCGGCGTGGTTACGGTTTATCTCAAAAACGACACGCGTGAAGCGGCAAACAGCGTGATTAAAAACATGAAACTGGTCAAAATGGCTTCCAGCCTCGGCGGTGTGGAAAGTTTGGTCAACCATTGCTATTCCCAGTCCCACAGCGGCGTACCGCATGATGTGAAAATGGAAATGGGCATCAAAGTCGGTCTGCTGCGTTTCTCCATCGGCATCGAAGACGCGGACGATATTTGGAACGATATTTCCGCCGCACTCGATACAACTTTGTAAACTGTAAAAATGCCGTCTGAAACCATGGTTTCAGACGGCATTTCAATTAACCCGGCCGAAAATCAACGCTTCAACATCTTTGCCGCCTCAATAGCGTAATAGGTCAAAATCCCGTCCGCACCCGCACGTTTGAATGCCAGCAGGCTTTCCAAAACCACTTTGCCGCCGTCCAGCCAGCCGTTGGCAATCGCTGCCTGCAACATCGCGTATTCTCCCGAAACCTGATAGGCATAAGTCGGCACACCGAACTCGTCCTTTACGCGGCGGACAACGTCCAAATACGGCAAACCGGGCTTGACCATTACCATATCCGCACCTTCCTGAATGTCCAACGCCACTTCGTGCAACGCCTCATCGGTATTTGCCGGATCCATCTGGTAGGTCTTTTTATCTGCCTTGCCCAAATTGCCCGAACTGCCTACCGCATCACGGAAAGGGCCGTAAAATGCAGAAGCATATTTGGCGGAATACGCCATAATCCGCGTATGGATATGCCCGGCATCCTCCAACGCCTCGCGAATCGCACCGATACGCCCGTCCATCATATCGGAAGGGGCAACCACCTGCGCGCCCGCTTCAGCGTGGCACAAAGCCTGCTTGACCAAAACCTCTACGGTTTCATCGTTCATCACATAACCGTTTTCGTCCGTCAGCCCGTCCTGACCGTGAACCGTATAAGGATCGAGCGCGACATCCGTCATAATGCCCAGTTCGGGAAACCTCTCGCGCAGGGCGCGGACGGCTGCCGGCACGAGTCCTTCGGGATTGTACGCTTCCTCTGCACGCTCGGTTTTGTTTGCCGTAACCACGGGAAAGAGTGCCAACATCGGAATACCGAGCTTTACCGCCTCTTCCGCCGTAAACAGCAGCCTGTCCAAACTTTGACGCTTCACACCCGGCATAGAAGGCACATCCTCCTCGCGCGCCGACCCCTCCAATACGAACACCGGATAAATCAAATCATCGGCGGTCAGCGTGTGTTCGCGCATCAGGCGGCGTGAAAAATCGTCCCTGCGCATACGGCGCATACGCGAAGCCGGAACATTGCGGTAAGGAAACTGCATAAGCCCTCCAATCATCCTGTCAACAATTCAAACCATACGGAAGCCGCCGCAACTTGCAGACAGCATCGGGCGGCAATCAAAATCCGTTTTCACCGGAAAGGGTTTCGGCCCGCCGAAATGCCGCGCCGAAGGACGGCGTCCCGCCCATTAAAGAACAATAGCAAAACAACAGCTTCAGGCTGTCAGCCTTCGATATTCTTACGCCACAATACCAAAAGTTTCCCGATATGCTGAACAGGTTGCGCGTCAACCGCCTCACATAAGGCAGTGCAGATTTCGATACGTTCGGCACGGTCGTCGCCGAATACGCGCACTTTAATCAGCTCATGCGCCGTCAATGCCGCATCGGTTTCCTTGATGACCGCGTCCGTCAGACCCTGCTGACCGACCATCACAACAGGATGGAGATGGTGCGCGCGCGCTTTCAGTTCCAAAATTTCTTTGGTGTTCAATTTGGTATCCGTCATTTTCCTACTGCTTGAATAAAAAGAATAATGCGGCATTGTACGCGATTTGGCACGACATCGGCAAAATTAACGTACAATACGCGGTTTCCATTCCGACCCGCGAACCACTATGGCTGTACGTTCCAAATCCTCAAAAGCGTGGCTGCACGAACACGTCAACGACCACTACGTCCATATGGCGCAAAAAGACGGCTACCGCGCCCGTGCCGCATACAAACTTTTGGAAATCAACGAAAAAGACAAATTAATCAAACCCGGCACGGTACTTGCCGACTTGGGCAGCGCACCGGGAAGCTGGTCGCAGGTTGCCGCCAAGCTGACGGGTACTTCCGGAGCAGTTTTCGCCTTGGACATCCTGCCTATGGAAGCCATAGGGGGCGTCTCCTTCATTCAGGGCGACTTCCGCGAGAACGACGTACTGGCACAATTCGAAACCTTGTTGGACAACCGCCCGCTCGACCTTGTAATTTGCGATATGGCGCCCAATATGTCGGGAAACGCCGTAAGTGATCAGGCACGCAGCTTTTATCTATGCGAACTGGCTTTAGACTTCGCCTCGCAACACCTGAAAACCGGCGGCAGCTTTTTGGTCAAAGTCTTTCAGGGTGCAGGCTATCAGGAATACATGGCAGCCATGCGCGAAATTTTCGGCACGGTGCAGACGCGCAAACCCGAAGCCTCGCGCAATCGCTCCAGTGAGATTTATTTATTGGGCAAAAATAAACGCTGACAATACAGACGGCGTGCTTTACAATCATTTCCGTTTTACACCTCAATTATGGAGCCTTGCTAAGTGGGGAACACCTTTAAATCAATCCTTGTCTGGGTCGCCTTGGGTATCGGCCTGATGGCTGCGTTCAACGCTTTAGACGGTAAAAAAGAAGACAACGGGCAAATCGAATATTCTCAGTTCATCCAACAGGTCAACAACGGCGAAGTATCCGGCGTCAACATCGAAGGATCCGTCGTCAGCGGCTACCTGATTAAGGGCGAGCGCACCGACAAAAGCACCTTCTTCACCAACGCGCCTTTGGACGACAACCTGATTAAAACACTGCTCGACAAAAACGTCCGTGTAAAAGTAACGCCGGAAGAAAAACCGAGCGCGCTGGCTGCCCTGTTTTACAGCCTGCTGCCCGTCCTGCTGCTGATTGGCGCGTGGTTCTACTTTATGCGTATGCAGACGGGCGGCGGCGGAAAAGGCGGCGCATTCTCATTCGGCAAAAGCCGCGCCCGCCTACTGGACAAAGATGCCAACAAAGTTACCTTTGCCGATGTCGCCGGCTGCGACGAAGCCAAAGAAGAAGTGCAGGAAATCGTCGATTACCTCAAAGCGCCGAACCGCTATCAAAGCTTGGGCGGGCGCGTGCCGCGCGGCATCCTGCTGGCGGGCAGCCCGGGTACGGGTAAGACGCTTTTGGCAAAAGCCATTGCAGGCGAAGCCGGCGTGCCGTTCTTCAGCATTTCCGGTTCCGACTTTGTCGAAATGTTCGTCGGTGTTGGTGCGAGCCGCGTCCGCGATATGTTCGAGCAGGCGAAGAAAAACGCTCCCTGCATCATCTTTATTGATGAAATCGACGCAGTCGGCCGCCAACGCGGCGCAGGTTTGGGCGGCGGCAATGATGAGCGCGAGCAAACATTAAACCAATTGTTGGTTGAAATGGACGGTTTTGAGAGCAATCAGACTGTAATTGTGATTGCGGCAACCAACCGCCCCGACGTACTCGATCCTGCGCTGCAACGCCCCGGCCGTTTCGACCGCCAAGTGGTTGTCCCCCTGCCGGACATCCGGGGGCGCGAACAGATTTTGAACGTCCATTCTAAAAAAGTGCCTTTGGACAAATCTGTGGATTTATTGTCCCTCGCGCGCGGCACGCCGGGTTTTTCCGGCGCGGATTTGGCGAACTTGGTCAACGAAGCCGCCCTGTTTGCCGGCCGCCGCAATAAAGTCAAAGTCGATCAGAGCGATTTTGAAGACGCCAAAGACAAAATCTATATGGGTCCGGAACGCCGCAGTATGGTGATGCACGAAGACGAAAAACGTGCGACGGCGTATCACGAATCCGGACACGCGATTGTTGCCGAAAGCCTGCCCTTTACCGACCCCGTCCACAAAGTAACCATTATGCCGCGCGGACGTGCGCTGGGTCTGACTTGGCAGCTTCCGGAGCGCGACCGCATCAGTATGTATAAAGATCAGATGTTGAGCCAGCTCTCCATCCTGTTCGGCGGACGGATTGCCGAAGACATCTTCGTCGGACGCATCTCCACCGGCGCATCAAACGACTTTGAACGCGCAACCCAAATGGCGCGCGAAATGGTAACGCGCTACGGCATGAGCGACAAAATGGGCGTGATGGTTTATGCGGAAAACGAAGGCGAAGTCTTCTTAGGACGCAGCGTAACCCGTTCGCAAAACATTTCCGAGAAAACCCAGCAGGACATCGATGCGGAAATCCGCCGGATTTTGGACGAGCAGTATCAGGTTGCCTACAAAATCCTCGATGAAAACCGCGACAAGATGGAAACCATGTGCAAAGCCCTGATGGAATGGGAAACCATCGACCGCGATCAGGTACTGGAAATCATGGCGGGCAAACAACCCAGTCCGCCCAAGGATTACAGCCACAACCTGCGCGAGAATGCGGACGCGGCGGAAGATAACGCGCCGCACGCTCCGACTCGGGAAGAAACCGAAGCACCTGCCCCGGCAGACACCGCTTCGACAGAGTCCGAGCAGCAGCCTGAAAACAAGGCTTAACTTCCCGAACAAACGGCAGCCCGCAAGCTGCCGTTTTCCCATCCTGTTTTCAGACGGCATTTTCCGCTCAATGCCGTCTGAAACGCCAAAGCCGTATCGGTTTTTGCGGATCTGCGATATGGCGGTTTAAATTGAAATCAGACGAGGCAAGGCTGTACCGGTTTAAAATTAAACCGCTATAATACCGCCTTTCGAATACACGCCCGCATTGGTGATGCCTGTGAAAAAAGTTGAAAAAAACATCTTGGTGCTGCACGGCGCGGACAAAATGTTCGAGCTGGTCGATAAGGTTGAAGACTATCCGCACTTTCTGCCGTGGTACAGCAAGACCGAGGTCATCGGGCGTAGCGGCAACGAACTGAAGGCGCGGCTGTTTATGGACTATATGCACGTTCGCCAATCATTCGCCACGCACAACCGCAACATTCCGGGCAGGGAAATCCGTATGGAACTGCTCGAAGGTCCGTTCAAAACCTTACGTGGAACGTGGAAATTTATCGATTTGGGCGACGATATGTGCAAAATCGAATTCAATTTGGAATACGATTTTTCCAATGCCGTTTTGTCCGCCTTAATTTCCCCCGTCTTCAACCACCTTTCCGCCACGCTGGTCGAAGCGTTCGTCAAAGAGGCAGACCGCCGTTATGCTTGAAATTGAGATTGTGTACGGGCTGCCCGACCGACAGGTTTTGAAAACCATGCAGCTTGCCGAGGGAACAACCGTCCGCGCCGCCGCACTGCAAAGCGGTTTGGACGGCATATTTGAAGATTTAAACCTGCATTCCGCGCCTTTGGGCATTTTCGGCAAAGCCGTCAAAGACGACACGCCCCTGCGCGACGGCGACCGCATCGAAGTGTACCGCCCGCTGTTGATCGATCCCAAAGAAGCGCGCCGCAAACGCGTTCAAAATCAAGAAGAATAACCATGCCGTCTGAAGCCTTCAGACAGCATTCGACAGAAACACGGAAAATATCATGTCAAACAAAATCAAAATGCTTGTCGGATTGGGCAACCCCGGCAAAGAATACGAACAAACCCGACACAATGCGGGTTTTTGGTTCCTCGACGAACTGGCGTGGAAATGGAAGGCTTCATTTAAAGAAGAAAAAAAATTCTTCGGCGAAGTCGCCCGTGCCGCCCTGCCCGACGGCGATGTCTGGCTGCTCAAGCCGACCACGTTCATGAACCGTTCCGGACAGGCGGTTGCCGCCCTTGCGCAGTTCTACAAAATCAAACCCGAAGAAATCCTCGTCGTCCACGACGAACTCGACATTCCCTGCGGACGGATTAAATTCAAACTCGGCGGCGGCAACGGCGGACACAACGGCTTGAAAGACATTCAGGCAAAACTCGGCACGGCAGACTATTACCGCCTGCGCCTCGGTATCGACCACCCAGGCGACCGCAACCTCGTCGTCGGCTATGTCCTGAACAAACCCAGTACGGAACACCGCCGACAGATTGACGATGCCGTCGCCAAATCCCTGCAAGCCATACCCGACATCCTTGCCGGCAAATGGGAAGAAGCAACCCGCTTCCTGCACAGCAAATGACCCGATGCCGTCTGAAGCCCTTTCAGACGGCATGTTCCCGATTTCCATATCCGAACAGTCATGACCGAACTCAAGCAGCTTATCCAAACCGAATCCATCCCCGTCATCGAAGAAACCCTCGATTTCCTGCTGTACGAATGCAGCATCGACGACGCACCATCCGCCGAAGAAGTGGCACAATGGCGCGACATACTTGCCGCACGCGGCGGCAAATTCCTGCGCCTGTCCAAAATCTGCCAAACGTGGCTGGACGAGGAGGCGGCATGAAGCTGCCGCGCAACCGCTTCAGCCTGCTTTCCGCATTGTGGTTTGCCGGCGGCATCTATTCGCTGCTCTTCAAAGCTGCCGAAACCGCGCCACCGCCTTTTCCGCATTTTGACAAAGTGGCGCACCTCGCCCTGTTTTTCGCACAAATCTGGCTTCTGACCAAAGCATTCAGAACCGACAACCGCCCCATCCCCTATCGCAGCCTGATGGTCTTTGCCCTCTGTTTCGCCGTCGTCAGCGAATGCGCGCAGGAGTGGCTGACCGAAACCCGAACCGGCAGTCTGGGCGACATCTTTGCCGACCTGACGGGTGCATTGCTCGCACTCTTTGCCGCACGTTCCGCCGACCGCCCGGACTGAATCGGTTTATTTTCCCCAAACAGGATGCACCTCTTCCCGATACATCCTATTTTTCCCCTTACATATCAATCCCATCTCATAAACAAAACCGACAAATCGTTTACAATATATTTACACTACATCAGATTACAAATATACTCGAACCAGTTGCAGAAGCGGCGATTCCACAAACCGTTTCGGATTGCACGACACAAAAGAAAAACCGATTTTGTTGCCTTAAAGGAGTATTCATGAACCTGCATGCAAAGGACAAAACCCAGCATCCCGAAAACGTCGAGCTGCTCAGTGCGCAGAAGCCGATTACCGACTTTAAGGGCCTGCTGACCACCATTATTTCCGCCGTCGTCTGTTTCGGCATTTACCACATCCTGCCTTACAGCCCGGATGCCAATAAAGGTATCGCGTTGCTGATTTTCGTTGCCGCACTTTGGTTTACCGAAGCCGTCCACATTACCGTTACCGCGCTGATGATCCCTATCCTCGCCGTCGTACTCGGTTTCCCCGACATGGACATCAAAAAGGCGATGGCTGATTTTTCCAACCCGATTATCTACATTTTTTTCGGCGGCTTCGCGCTTGCCACCGCCCTGCATATGCAGCGGCTGGACCGTAAAATCGCCGTCAGCCTGTTGCGCCTGTCGCGCGGCAATATGAAAGTGGCGGTTTTGATGTTGTTCCTCGTTACCGCCTTTCTGTCCATGTGGATCAGCAACACCGCCACCGCCGCGATGATGCTGCCTCTAGCAATGGGTATGCTGAGCCACCTCGACCGGGAAAAAGAACGCAAAACCTACGTCTTCGTCCTGCTCGGCATCGCCTATTGCGCCAGCATCGGCGGCTTGGGCACGCTCGTCGGCTCGCCGCCCAACCTGATTGCCGCCAAAGCCCTAAATCTGGACTTCGTCGGCTGGATGAAGCTCGGCCTGCCGATGATGCTGTTGATTCTGCCCTTGATGCTGCTCTCCCTGTACGTCATCCTCAAACCTAATTTGAACGAACGCGTGGAAA
Source organism: Neisseria sp. HMSC070F02 (assembly GCF_001814225.1). Taxonomy (NCBI): domain Bacteria; kingdom Pseudomonadati; phylum Pseudomonadota; class Betaproteobacteria; order Neisseriales; family Neisseriaceae; genus Neisseria; species Neisseria sp. HMSC070F02. Next base: position 64,421 of record NZ_KV815435.1, read on the forward strand.
TCAAAGCCGAATCCATCCCTTGGACGCTGCACCGCGTGATCGCGCTGTTGATTTTCCTTGCCACAGCCGCCGCGTGGATATTCAGCTCCAAAATCAAAACCGCCTTCGGCATTTCCAATCCCGACACCGTTATCGCCCTGAGTGCCGCCGTCGCCGTCGTCGTCTTCGGCGTGGCGCAATGGAAGGAAGTCGCCCGCAATACCGACTGGGGCGTGTTGATGCTCTTCGGCGGCGGCATCAGCCTGAGCACGCTGTTGAAAACATCCGGCGCGTCCGAAGCCTTGGGACAGCAGGTTGCCGCCACCTTTTCCGGCGCGCCCGCATTTTTGGTGATACTCATCGTCGCCGCCTTCATTATTTTTCTGACCGAGTTCACCAGCAACACCGCCTCCGCCGCATTGCTTGTACCGATTTTCTCCGGCATCGCTATGCAGATGGGGCTGCCCGAACAAGTCTTGGTATTCGTCATCGGCATCGGCGCATCTTGTGCCTTCATGCTGCCGGTTGCCACACCGCCTAACGCGATTGTGTTCGGCACGGGCTTAATCAAGCAACGCGAAATGATGAATGTCGGCATACTGCTGAACATCCTCTGCGTAGTATTGGTTGCTCTGTGGGCTTATGCTGTACTGATGTAAACCATCGACCTAAACAACAAGACCGTCTGAAAGAATATTTTTCAGACGACCTTGAAGTTTGTCGTTCAGACACAATTTGTCGAATCATTCAAAACCGGATTCTAACGAAAGGAAACCCATGATTATCCTGCACACCAACAAAGGCGACATCAAAATCGAACTCGATTTCGACAAAGCCCCTGTTACCGCCAAAAACTTCGAGCAATACGTCAAAGACGGCTTCTACGACGGCGTAATCTTCCACCGCGTCATCAAAGGCTTCATGATTCAAGGCGGCGGCATGGATGAAAACATGAACGAAAAAGAAACCCGCGATCCGATTCAAAACGAAGCGTCCAACGGCCTGCCCAACGATAAATACACCATCGCCATGGCACGCACTTCCGACCCCCATTCCGCCAGCGCGCAATTCTTCATCAACACTGCCGACAACGCTTTCCTGAACTTCCGTTCTAAAGAGCTGTACGGCAAAACCGTCGTCCAAGACTGGGGCTATGCCGTATTCGGTAAAGTCGTTGACGGTTTTGACGTTGTCGATGCCATCGAAGGCGTTTCTACCAAACGTCATGGTTACCACGACGACGTACCGAGCGAACCTGTCGTCATCATTAAAGCCGAAGCGGTATAAACCGACAATCCGAAAGCAGCCTGCACAAAGGCTGCTTTTATTTCAGACGGCATGTTATTTGATGTAACCGTGCTATGCCGTCTGAAAACCGGACGCAAGCCTTCAGACGGCATACCGCTATGTTAAAATATGCCCGTTTTTCCTAAACGGACACAAAGGAAACCTTATGGCAAGCATCGCCCGCGACATCTTCAAAGCCTACGACATCCGGGGTATTGTCGGCAAAACCCTGACCGACGAAGCCGCCTACCTTATCGGCAAAGCCATCGCCGCCAAAGCCGCCGAAAAAGGCATTACCCGCATCGCGCTCGGACGCGACGGACGCTTGAGCGGTCCCGAACTGATGGAACACATCCGGCGCGGCTTTACCGACAGCGGCATCAATGTCCTCAATGTCGGTATGGTTGCCACTCCTATGCTCTACTTCGCCGCCGTCAACGAATGCGGCGGCAGCGGCGTGATGATTACCGGCAGCCACAATCCGCCCGATTACAACGGCTTTAAAATGATGCTCGGCGGCGACACGCTTGCCGGCGAAGCCATCCAAGAACTTTTGTCCATCATTGAAAAAGACGGTTTTGCTGCCGCCGGCAAACAAGGCAGCGTCACCGAAAAAGACATCTCCGGCGAATACCTCAAACACATTACCGGACACATCAGGCTCAAACGCCCGATGAACATCGCCATTGACGCGGGCAACGGCGTGGGCGGCGCGTTTGCCGGCAAACTCTACAAAGGCTTGGGCAATGAAGTTACCGAGCTTTTCTGCGACGTGGACGGCACTTTCCCCAACCACCATCCCGACCCATCCAAACCGAAAAACCTGCAAGATTTGATTGCCGCGCTGAAAAACGGTGATGCCGAAATCGGCTTGGCGTTTGACGGCGATGCCGACCGCTTGGGTGTGGTCACCAAAGACGGCAACATTATTTATCCCGACCGCCAACTGATGCTTTTCGCGCAAGACGTGTTGAGCCGCAATCCTAAAGCCAAAGTGATTTTCGACGTCAAATCCACCCGTCTGCTTGCGCCTTGGATTAAAGAACACGGCGGCGAACCTGTGATGGAAAAAACCGGCCACAGCTTTATCAAATCCGCCATGAAAAAAACCGGCGCGCCGGTTGCCGGCGAAATGAGCGGACACATCTTCTTCAAAGAACGCTGGTTCGGCTTCGACGACGGTCTGTACGCCGGCGCACGCCTCTTGGAAATCCTGTCTGCCTCCGATAATCCGTCCGAAGTGTTAAACAACCTGCCGCAAAGCATTTCCACGCCCGAACTCAACATCGCCCTGCCCGAAGGCAGCAACGGCCATCAGGTTATCGACGAACTCGCCGCCAAAGCCGAATTTGAAGGCGCAACCGAAATCATCACCATCGACGGTCTGCGCGTTGAATTTCCCGACGGCTTCGGTCTGATGCGTGCTTCCAATACCACGCCGATTCTGGTGTTGCGTTTTGAGGCGGATACGCAAGAAGCCATCGAGCGGATTCAAAACCAATTCAAAGCCGTCATCGAAAGCAATCCAAATTTAAGCTGGCCGCTGTAAACATCGAAAAAATGCCGTCTGAAGGCTTCAGACGGCATTTTTCACAAATAGTTAATCATATCTTGGTAGATTGGATTTGGCTTAAAAATCTCCGCGTCCGTTCGTGTTTGGGGTGATCGAACAACTCTTTCGGGCTGCCTTGTTCGACAATAACGCCGCCGTCCATCACGACAACGGTAGTCGCCACTTCCAGCGCAAACTTGATTTCGTGGGTCACGACGACCATCGTCCAACCTTCCCGCGCCAATTCCTTCATGGCGTTCAACACGTCTTGCACCAATTCAGGGTCGAGTGCGGAAGTGGGTTCGTCAAACAACATCAGCTCGGGCTGAATCGCCAATGCGCGGGCAATGCCGACGCGCTGCTGCTGACCGCCGGAAAGCTGGTAGGGATACAAATCCACTTTGTCGCCCAAGCCGACTTTTTCCAGCAGTTTCAGAGCCTCTTCGCGCGCTTGGGCGGCAGGCTTGCCCTGTACGGCAACCGGTCCTTCCATTACGTTTTCCAAGGCGGTTTTGTGCGGAAAGAGGTTGTATTGTTGAAACACCATGCCTGATTTGCGGCGCAGTGCCAAAATATCATGTTTGCTTGGTTTTTTAGAAAAATCGATTTTCAGCGGTCGCTCGTTGTCGAACTCGATTTGTCCGTCTTCGGGCATTTCCAACGCGTTTAGGCAGCGAAGAAACGTTGTTTTACCCGAGCCGGAAGGCCCGAGGATGACGACCACCTGCCCTTTGCCCACATCCAAATCGATGCCGCGCAAAATGGTATTTTTGCCAAAGGTCTTATGGATATTGCGGATTTTAATCATGACAACTCCTTATTTGGCGACATAGCGGTCGAAACGTTTTTCCAAACGCGCCTGAATCAAAAACAGCACTTTGCAGAAACACCAATAAACCAATGCGGCTTCGATATAAACCGGCAAGAAGTCATAAGTACGGTTTGCTGTCTCTTGAGCGACACGGAAAAGCTCCGTTACCGTTACCACGGCGGCAAGCGAGGTGTTTTTGAACAAGCCGATAAATTCGTTGCTCAAAGGCGGTACGGCAACGCGGAATGCTTGCGGCGCGACAATGCGGCGGAAAGTCTGCATATAGGTCATACCGATGGAGAAACCTGCTTCCCATTGGCCTTTAGGTACGGACAAAATTGCCGCGCGTATGGTTTCGGAAGCATATGCGCCGACATTGAGCGAAAAGCCGATAATGGCGGCAGGAATCGGATCGATATAGATGCCGACGGAAGGCAAACCGTAGAATACGATGACCAACTGCACCAAAAGCGGCGTACCGCGAATGACGGAAATATAAAATTCCACCAATTTCAGCAGGATTTTCCGCACGATGCCGCCGGCGGGCATAATCCGCACCAAAGCCACGGCTACGGCAATCACCATACCGATGACGAAAGAAGCTGCCGCCAAAGGCAGAGAGACCGCGAAGCCGGCTTTGACCATAGGCAAAAACGCGCTGACAATCATATCGGCGCGTGTTTCCGTCATAAACGGCAGAGAGGCAAGGAAATTATTGAACACTGATGTCTTTTCCGAAGAATTGTTCGCCCAGTTTTTTCAGCGTGCCGTCGGCTTTCAGCTCGTTGATTGCCGTGCTGAATTTCGCCACGGCTTCGTCATTGCCCTTGTTGACAATCAGGCCGGAACCGACTTTTTCATCGGCTGGCGCGGACCAAACGATTTTCACGCCGGCATTTGGGTTTTTCTTCAGGTAATCCAATACTGCCAATTCGTCGTTCAGGGTTGCATCGGCACGTTTTTGTTCAATCAGGGTCAGCGATTGTGCCAAACCATCAACAGCCACCAAATCTGCGCCTGCAGCTTTGGCTTTTTCGCCGTAATTGCTGGTCAGGGATTGCGCGGTTTTCACGCCTTTGATGTCGTCGATAGATTTGATGTTGCTGTCTTTACGGGCCACCAAAACCGCACCGCTCCAGCTGTAAGGATCGGATTTGTCGAATGTCGCTTGGCGTTCGGGGCTGGTCAGACCGACTTGGTTTGCCACCACGTCGAAACGCCCCGCCTTCAAACCCGCCATCATCGAATCCCATTGCGTTTCTTTAAACTCGACTTTCACGCCCAGTTTTTCCGCCACGGCGCGGGTTACTTCCACATCGTAACCGGTCAGTTTGCCGTCCTTGTCGTGGTAGGTAAACGGTGCGTAAGTGCCTTCCGTGCCGACGGTAACCGTGCCTTTATTGTTGATGCGCTCGATTAAAGAACCGGAAACTGCCGATTGTGCAGGCGCGGAAGATGCTCCGCTGCCGCCTTCCGAACCGCCGCAGGCCGCCAAAACCAATGCGGCAATACCGCCGAGTACGAATTTTTTCAACATCATTCTCTCCTGTAAAAAGTGTGCAAGTGCGGCATTCTAAGTGAAATTGCGGCAAACACAAAGAATCCTTTTTTTATATGGTTATTCCAAATCGGAATGGAAAAGATATGCCGAAGCCGCCGGAAGCGGAAATAAAGGGGGCGGGAAAGGCGGCGGGCGGCACGAAACCGAAAAGCGGCATCAGGTATGCAAACGGCGGATTCACGCACGCCGTTCCGGTAAAAATCCGCCTGCCGATTCGGTGCTATAATCCATCCGAAACAGATGACACCAAAAAGGAACATCTCATGAACACGCCCCAATCCGCCATCATTCCCGACCACGCCCAAGCCGGCATCTTTATCGAAGCCGACTTCGCCGCCAACCGCCTCAACGATATTAAAGCCGCCTGCCGCGCTTCGCTCGACGCGTTAACTGCCTTGAAAGCCCGCTTTCCGGACGATATTTTGGGTCTGACCATCGCCTTCGGCAGCAAAGCCTGGGCAACATTCGGACATACGGACGAAGGCAGTGAAATCAAACCCTTCTCCGAAATGGGCAACGGGCTTGCGCCGTCTACGCAGCACGATATGTCCATCCACATCCAATCTTTCCGCCAAAACGCCGCCTACGCGCTTGCCCAATCCGTTTTGGGCGCATTCGGCGACAGCATATGCGTCGCGTCCGAAGAACACGGTTTGCGCCTGTATCAGGATCGCGGGCTGGACGGTTTCGTCGACGGCACGGAAAACCCGCAGGGCGATGAAAATGTCCGCGAAGTCGCCATCATCCCCGAAGGAAAACCCGATGCGGGCGGCAGCTATGTCCTGCTGCAAAAATACCTGCACGATTTGAAAAAATGGGATGCCGTCCCCGTCGCCGAACAGGAGGCCTCGGTCGGACGCGGCAAGGAAACCGACGACGAATTCGGCCGCGATGTCCGCCTGCCCGATTCGCACCTCGGCCGCGTCAACCTGAAAGAAAACGGAGTCGGCCTGAAAATCGTCCGCCGCAGCCTGCCCTTCGGCAAAATCAGCGGCGAACACGGTTTGATGTTTACCGCATACTGCCGCACGCTGCACAATATCGAAGCGCAATTATTGAGTATGTTCGGCGATACGGACGGCAAAACCGACCTGCTGCTCCGACACCTCTCCGCCGCCGTTTCGGGCGGATACTACTACGCGCCGTCTGTCGAACGCCTGCAAAACCTCTAAGCCGGACGATGCCGTCTGAAACCATTTTTCAGACGGCATTTTCCCGTTTTATAGTGGATTAACAAAAACCAGTACGG
>NZ_KV815435.1:70959-93119 GCF_001814225.1 Neisseria sp. HMSC070F02
GCGGCTTCGTCGCCTAATCCTGATTTTTGTTAATCCACTATACCGTCCAACCGTTTTCCGAGCGCGCACTATGTCTGCACCCATCCAAGCATTTGACCCGCTAACCGTCCCCATTTCCGGCACCAACCTGATTGAGGCCTCTGCCGGCACCGGAAAAACCTACGGCATTGCCGCCCTGTTTACGCGCCTGATCGTATTGGAACAAAAAAACGTCGAGCGCGTATTGGTCGTTACCTTCACCAAAGCCGCCACCGCCGAGTTGAAAACACGCCTGCGCGCACGTTTGGACGATGTGTTGCAGGTTTTAGAAAGTAAAGAAATTGCCAAACTTGGAGACGACACGCTTTCAGACGGCATCGCCGCCTACTGCGCCGAACACCACAAAGGCGACACCTTCCTGCCCGCACTCTTAAAACAGGCTTTGCAAAAAGAGGGCCGGACGCGTCTGATTGTCCGCCTCAAAGCCGCCATCGGGCAATTCGACAACGCCGCCATCTATACCATCCACGGCTTCTGCCAGCGCATCCTGCGCGACTACGCGTTTTTGTGCCAAGCACCGTTCGATGTCGAACTGACCGAAGAAGACGGCGACCGCCTGCTTGTCCCGGCGCAAGATTTTTGGCGGGAACGCGTCAGCAATGATCCGGTGCTTGCCGCATTGGCGTTTAAACGCAAAGCTGTGCCGCAAACCGTCCTTGCCCAAATCCGCGCCTACCTGTCCCGCCCGTACCTGAATTTCCGCCGTCCGCAAACCGATTTGCCGCAAGCCCGGGATGCCGCTTTGGCAAGCTGGCAAAACATTTGCGGAAATCTGGCTGAATTAAAAGAAACTTTTTGGCGCATCCATCCCCTTTTAAACGGCAATTCATATCGGAAAAACAGTTTTGCCGAACTGTTTGACGCATTGGAACAAAAAGCCCTGTCGCCGGATTTGCCCTTTTTGGAGGCAAAGCTGCACGAACGGCTCTTGAAACTTGCGTCCGACAAACTCGAAGCCGGACTGAAAAAAGGCAAAACGCCCGATGCGGCAGTATTTGCCGAATTGCAGAAACTGGCAGACTTCAGGCGTGATTTGGACGCACTCGAAGAAGCGGAAGAAGCAACAATAATCCGGCTGCAACTGGATTTAATCGGATACCTCAACCGCAGCCTTGCCGAGATGAAAAAATCGCGCCGCGAACGCGGTTTCGACGACCTGCTGCTCGATGTCCACACCGCGCTGACCGACAATCCGCACGCCGAAACCCTCGCCCGCGCCGTTGCCGAAAACTGGGAAACCGCGCTGATCGACGAGTTCCAAGACACCGACCCGCTGCAATACGAAATCTTCCAAAAAATCTTCATCGCCCAAAACCGACCGCTGTTCCTCGTCGGCGATCCCAAACAGGCGATTTACAGCTTTCGCGGAGCGGACATTTACGCCTACCTTCAGGCGGCGGAAGACGCGCGGCACCGCTACACGCTCGCCACCAACTACCGCAGCCACGCCGCGCTTATCGGCAGCATAGGCGCGCTGTTCCGCCTCAAAGAACGCCCGTTCGTTTTGGAAAACATCGGCTATTCGGAAGTCGGTGCGGCGCGTGCCGAAAGCAGGTTGTCCCCCGAACGTCCTGCCGTACAGGTTCGTTGGCTGCACGAAAACGACAATGAAAAAGCCAACAAAGACGTTTTGCGCCGCCGTGCCGCCGACTATTGCGCCGACGAAATCGCCCACGCGCTCAACGAAGCCGCCGAATGCCGTCTGAATTTCAAAGGCTGCCCGTTGCAGTCGGGCGATATTGCCGTGCTGGTACGCACGCACAACGAGGCGGTGATGGTTTCCGCTGCCCTGAAAAAACGGCAGGTGCAAAGCGTCCTGCTTTCGCGCGAATCCGTGTTCGCCTCGCCCGAAGCCGCCGCCCTTTCCGCACTCATCGGCTTCTGGCTCGAACCGCGCCGCGCCGGAACGCTGCGCTTTGTCCTGACAAGCGGCATATTCGGTTATGACGCGCAGCAATTGCACGACTTCAACCAAAACGAAAGCGAGATTTTGCATTGGGCGGAATCTGCCCGAACCGCGCTCGACAACTGGAATCAATACGGCATTTTCGCCGCCATGCAGCAATTTTCCCAAACACACGGCATCGAAACGCGCCTCTTAAGCCGGAACAACGGGCGCAGCCTGACCAATTATTTCCAACTGCTCGAACTGCTTGCCGCCGAAGACGCGCAAAACCGCAACCCCGCCGCGCTGCACAAATGGTTGCGCGACCAAATCAGCCTGGCCGGCAACAACAGCGGCGACAACCGCGCCATCCGTCTGGAAAGCGACGAAGATTTGGTCAAAATCGTTACCATGCACGCCTCGAAAGGTTTGCAGTATCCGCTGGTATACTGCCCGTTTGCGTGGGACGCGCAAGATACCGGACCGTCCGACTGGCAAATCCTCCACCAAAGCGCAAACCGAACCGAACTGTTGGCAAAGGCGCAACTGTCGGAAGACGAACAGAAGCAATACGCCGACGAAGAAATGGCGGAACGCCTGCGCCTGCTTTATGTCGCGCTGACGCGTGCCGAGGAACAGCTCAACATCTACGCCGCCTATTCTTCCGATACCGCCGACAACCCCCTCGCCTACCTGATTGAAGGCTTGCCGCAAGACAGCCGCGAAACCGTCCGCCAAACCTATGACCGGGAAAAAGACGGCATCGCGATGCTCAAACGCAACTGGCGGCGTTTGACGGACAATGCCCCGGCCGGCACGGATTTCGCCTTCACAGAAGATGCGCCGCCCCCTGCCGCCTATCGCGGCAACGCCGGTCAAACCGCCGAATTTGCCGCAAACAGCATTCCCGAACGCAGATTCCGATTTGTCCGCCACACCAGCTTTACCGCCTTAAGCCGCCATACCCAAACGCCCGACGGCGGCGAAGAAGATGCCTGCCCGTCCTTGGATGCCGCCGAAACCTCGGTGCCGGCGATGCCGTCTGAAACGCCGACGGCTTCAGACGGCATATCGATACACGATTTTCCGAAAGGCACGCAGGCGGGGCTGTGCCTGCACGAAATTCTTGAAGATTTCAAATTCGGACAAGCAGCCGCCGGACAGGAAACTCTCATTGCCGACAAGCTGAAAAAATACGGATTTGAAGAAATATGGCTGCCTGCCGTTGCCGAAATGGCGGAAGCCTGCCAGAAAACGCCGCTGACGGGGGCATACTGCCTGTCCGACATCCCGCCCGAGTGCCGCTGTCCCGAAATGGGCTTTACCCTCCACACCGAAGACTTCGGCCTCAAACGGCTGCGCGACTGGTTTGCCCGCGACGATATCCGATTGCCCGAAGTCTGCCGTGCCGCCGCCGAAACGCTCGACTTCCACACCGTCAACGGCTTTTTAAACGGCTTTATCGATATGGTCTGCCAAGACCCCGACGGCAATATCTGCGTCATCGACTACAAATCAAACCATCTCGGCGCGGACGCATCCGCCTACACGCAACAGGCGATGGACGAAGCCGTCGCGCACCACCACTATTACCTTCAGGCGCTGATTTACGCCGTTGCCGCCGCACGCTACTTCAAACTGCGCGGACAACCGCCCGCCGCCGTTTCCGTCCGCTACCTGTTTTTGCGCGGATTGGATGGCAAAGGCGGCGGCGTTTGGCGTTGGGACATAGATGCCGCCGCTTTGGAACAGATAAAATAACTTCCCGTCCCTTAAGACGACAACCGCAGGAGAACCCTATGAATATCAAACACCTGATTACCGCCGCACTCATTGCCTCAGCCGCCTTTGCCGCGCAGGCAGCCCCGCAAAAACCCCTATCCGCCGCCCAAACCGCGCAACATCCGGCCGTTTGGATCGATGTCCGTTCCGAACAGGAATTTAGCGAAGGTCATTTGCACAACGCGGTCAACATCCCCGTCGACCAAATCGTCCGCCGCATACACGAAGCCGCGCCCGACAAAGACACGCCGGTCAACCTCTACTGCCGCAGCGGACGGCGTGCCAAAGCCGCCCTTCAGGAGCTGAAAAAAGCAGGTTATACAAATGTTGCCAATCACGGCGGTTATGAAGACCTGCTCAAAAAAGGGATGAAATGACGCAATGCCGTCTGAAAGGACAGGCTTTCAGACGGCATACGACACCCCAGCACGCGGCGCAACATCGGGCGCGGCGCGTGCCGCCCCGTCCGAAGCCTGATAAACAAACCGAAAAGGAAAAAGGAAATACGATGAAACACATACTCCCCCTGATTGCCGCATCCGCACTCTGCATTTCAACCGCTTCGGCACATCCTGCCAGCGAACCGCAAACCCAAAACGAAACCGCTATGACCACGCATACCCTCACCTCAAAATACAGTTTTGACGAAACCGTCAGCCGCCTTGAAACCGCCATAAAAAGCAAAGGGATGGACATTTTTGCCGTCATCGACCATCAGGAAGCCGCCCACCGAAACGGCTTAACGATGCAGCCGGCAAAAGTCATCGTCTTCGGCACGCCCAAAGCCGGCACGCCGCTGATGGTCAAAGACCCCGCCTTCGCCCTGCAACTGCCCCTGCGCGTCCTCGTTACCGAAACAGACGGCAAAGTACGCGCCGCCTATACCGATACGCGCGCCCTCATCGCCGGCAGCCGCATCGGTTTTGACGAAGTGGCAAACACTTTGGCAAACGCCGAAAAACTGATACAAAAAACCGTAGGCGAATAAGCCCGTCGCCGACATATGGCGGATGGAAATCAAACACACACGCCCCTCATTCCCACGAAGTCGGGAATCCAAGCGGTTGGGTTACCGTGATTTTCAATCATTGCCGAAACGGACGATTCCGGATTCCCGCCCTTGCGGGGATGACGGGCGTGTGCGTTTTGCCATATCACAGGCAACTTTGCCGCAAATCTTATCTGTCGCCGGTATGCCTTCTTGTTTCAATCCGCCACAAACCAAATGCCGTCTGAAACCTGATTTCAGACGGCATTTCCGTTTATTCCCTGCTGTCACGGCAAATATCGATGGCTTCCTGCAAACTCGAAACGCCGTAGATTTTCAGGTTCGGAAACTCTTTGGCGTTGCGCGGCATATTGGCTTTGGGAACGATGGCGCGTTTGAAGCCGAGTTTTTCCGCTTCTTTGAGCCGCTCTTGCCCGCGTGCGACGGGGCGGACTTCGCCGCTTAAGCCGATTTCGCCGAAAACCACGGTTTTTTCAGGCATAGGGCGGTTGCGGAAGCTGGAAAGCATCGCGAGGATGACCGCCAAATCCGCCGCCGGTTCGCCGATTTTCACGCCGCCGACGGCGTTGAGGAACACATCCTGATCGAAACAGGCGATGCCGCCGTGGCGGTTTAACACGGCAAGCAGCATCGCAAGACGGTTTTGTTCCAGTCCGACGGTGAGGCGTTTGGGCGTGAAGCCGTGCGCGTCATCGACCAATGCCTGAATTTCGACCAAAAGCGGGCGGCTGCCTTCCTGTGTAACCAAAACGCACGAGCCGGGCGTATCGTCGCGGTAGCTGGCGAGGAAGATGGCGGACGGGTTGGACACACCTTTCAAACCGTTTTCCGTCATCGCGAACACGCCCAGTTCGTTTGCCGCGCCGAAGCGGTTTTTGATGGCGCGTATCATGCGGTAGTTGGAATGTTGGTCGCCCTCGAAATACAGCACGGTATCAACCATGTGTTCCAGCACGCGCGGGCCGGCAATCGCGCCGTCTTTGGTCACGTGTCCGACCAGTATCATGGCGATGCCCATCTGTTTCGCCATGCGCGTCAGTTGGGCGGCACACTCGCGCACCTGCGACACGGAGCCGGGGGCGGACGTGATTTGGTCGGAATACATGGTTTGGATAGAGTCGATGACGACAACTTCGGGCTGATGCTGTTTCAAGGCCGCCTGAATCGCTTCCATGCGGATTTCGGCAAGAAGGTTTACGCCGTCGGTCGGCAGTTCCAAACGCTGCGCGCGCAGGGCGACTTGTTGGGCGGATTCTTCGCCGGAAACGTATAGCACTTTACGGCTTTGCGCCATTTTGGCGATGGTTTGCAACAGCAGCGTGGATTTGCCGATGCCAGGGTCGCCGCCGAGCAGGATGACCGCGCCATCGACCAAACCGCCGCCCAATACGCGGTCGAGTTCGCCCATGCCGGTCGGGTTGCGCGGCACTTCGGTCGCGGTAACGGCGGAGAGGGATTGGACGGTCGAGGTATCCGCCGCCCAAGATTGGAAACGGGCGTTTTTCGGCTCGGGCGCGGCAAGGCTTTCCTGAAGCGTGTTCCACTCGCCGCAATGCGGGCATTTACCCTGCCATTTCGGGGAGGTGCCGCCGCATTCGGTGCATTGGTAAAGGGTTTTAAGCGTTTTTGCCATCGGTTTTCCCTGCATCTGAAAACAAAAATGCCGTCTGAAAATAGGGACGGTTGGGATTACGCCAATACGGCAACACCGCCGCCGTCATGTACTATCCGTACACGGCGGATATTGCCGTATTACCTAATTTTCCATCCCTCGGCTTTCAGACGGCATATCGGGCGGTTTCCTGCCGGCTTACCCGCCGTGATACTGCCGCGACAGCTCGTGTACGGTATCGACTAAGATTTTGGCGTGTTCGGGGTCGGCGTGTTGGTTGATGCCGTGTCCGAGGTTGAAGACATGGCCGCTGCCGTGTCCGTAGTCGGCTAGGATACGTGCGGCTTCGGTGCGGATGGATTCCGGCGTACCGAAGAGGGCGAACGGGTCGAAGTTACCTTGCAGGGCGACTTGCTTGCCGACGCGGCGGCGTGCTTCGCCGATGTTGCACGTCCAGTCCAAGCCCAATGCGTCTGCGCCGATTTCTGCCATGCTTTCCAGCCACAGCCCGCCGCCTTTGGCAAACACGATAACAGGCACGCGCCTGCCTTCGCTTTCGCGTTTGAGTCCGGCAACAATTTGGCGGATGTATTTGAGGCTGAATTCTTTAAACGCCGCGTCGCTCAACACGCCGCCCCAAGTGTCGAAAATCTGCACCGCCTGCGCGCCCGCGTCGATTTGGGCGTTGAGGTAGGCGGTAACGGCTTGGGCGTTGGTATCGAGGATTTTGTGCAGCAAATCAGGGCGCGAGTACATCATGGTTTTGATGGTGCGGAATTCTTTGCTGCCGCCGCCTTCGACCATATAACAGGCGAGCGTGAACGGGCTGCCGGAGAAGCCGATAAGCGGTACGCGGCCGTCCAGTGCTTTACGGATGGAGCTGACGGCATCAAAGACGTATTGCAGTTTTTCCATATCGGGGACGTGCAATTTGGCAATGTCGTCCTCGTGTTGCAGGGCGCGTTTGAATTTCGGGCCTTCGCCTTCGGCAAAATACAGTCCCAAGCCCATTGCGTCGGGGACGGTCAGGATGTCGGAAAACAGAATCGCCGCGTCCAAATCGAAGCGTTCTAAGGGCTGGATGGTAACTTCGGTCGCCAATTCGGTGTTTTTACACAAATCGAGGAAGCTGCCCGCTTTCGCGCGTGTGGCTTTGTATTCGGGCAGATAACGCCCCGCCTGACGCATCATCCAAATCGGCGTGTATTCGACGGGCTGTTTAAGCAGGGCGCGGAGGAAGGTATCGTTTTTTAAAAGAGTCATACGGGTTTTCTGTCAGTCTGTTTGTCAAGTGAAATGGTTTTCAGACGGCATTTCAACGATGCCGTCTGAAGGTTTCAATGGGTTTCGGCGGAAGGTCGGTTTTCCTCGGCAACGCTTGCCAAAACCAAGTTGCGCTGCGCCTCCGCCTTCTGCGGTTCTCCGGTTTCGTCAAAAACCTTTGCCAGAACCAAACGCGCGGAAATACTCGGCTTTAATGCAATGCTCGCTTCAAGGTAGCCTTTTGCCTTGCCCCAAAGTTTGCGGCCGTAGGCGAGCCGACCGAGATACATCAGCAGAAGCGCATTATCGGGCTGTTCTTTCAGCCAAGCATCGGCAAAATCGATGGCTTTCTGCTGATCGCGTTCGCCCAAAAAGCGCACGCTTTCGACAAAGGCTTCCAAAAGTTCGGGTCGGCGGTTGTGCGGATAATGCTGTTTGACCCATTTGACCGCATCGGCATACAGTCCCAAACGTTCGTACTTTTCCGCAACCGATACGCTCAATTCCCCGTTTTTGAGGCTGTCGGGAATCCGCTTCAGGCAGGTTTTCAAAGCGGCGGCATCGGCAGCATCCGCCAGCTGGCGGCGGTATGCCCAATTTTGATACCGTTCCATTTCCGATTTGCCCAACGCGCCCGCCTTGGAAAGTTTTTCGGTTTTTGCCAGAACCTGCAACGCGTCGCCCCTGTCGAAAGCGTAACGAAGTTGCAGACGCACGAGGCGCGTAAGGTTGGCATTCATCTTCGCCGCCGCATAAAGATTGGCTTCCGCCGCTTCGTAATCGCGCCGGTTCAACGCCGATTCCGCCAACAAAAGATAACGGGAAAGCTGCTGTTTTTCCGGCAGTTTGGCGATTTCCGCAAGATAACGGTCGCGCAGCTCGATGTTTTCCATCTGTCCGGCGGCGTGCGCACCCAGCATCAATGCCAAAGTCCGGTTGTCGCCCGCCTCTTTGTTGCCCAACACGCGCGAGGCTTCAAGTTCCGCCTTTTCAAAACGCCCTTCAAAATACGCCAAACCCGCCTTGTTCAAGGCAAGCGCGGCCTTGCGGCCTTTACGCGCCGAACCGAAACGCTGCATCTTTTCGGGGATATTGAATACGCCGATAATGAATTTAAACAGGAAATACCACACCACGACGGCAATCAGCGAACCTAACACAAAAGCGTGCAGGTTGATTCTGAGCATGGTCTGTCCGAGTACGATATACACGTCGCCGGTGTAAATGCCCGAAGCCAGCGCCAGTCCGACGGCGGCGGCAAACAGGACGACAATCCAGACTACCGTTTTCATGCGCGTTCTCCTTTAGCGGACGGCGAACGCCCTGCCTTTTCCGGTACGGGCTGTTTTTTTGCAGGCTGTTCCGGTTTGCGTTCCGAAGGCAGGGACGGTGCTTCTATGGTCTTCACATCCGATGCGGCAGCCGGTTCGGAAGCTGTGTTTTCGTTTGCCGGTTCGGAAGCCGCCTGTTCTGCTTCTTGATTTTCCGCCGCCGTCATGCGCGTACCGTCGCGATAGGCGCGGACGGCATTTAGGCTGTTTTTCAAACCATCATCCGCAGTCATGCGCACATCCAACGCCTTCAATTCCGCCAGTTCTTTCAGCCACGACTGCGTGGCGGGAGACTTGGCATCGAAATACTGTCTGACGGCGGCTTCGGCATTGTTCAAATCGCCCTGATAGACTTCGCTGTTGCGCTGCATTAATGCAGTGCGCACATCCAAAAGGCGAAGGCGCAGGTTTTCACGCACAAAATATGCCTGTTCGGGAGAAATCAGCATGGCATCGTTGTTTTCCAAACGGCGGATTTCGACCAGCCCCTTCAATGTGCCGAGGGATTTTTCCCATACGTTCTGCCACCATGAAGCGGAAGCGGCTTCGTTCTTCACCTGTACGCCCGGTTTCAATACGCCGTCCAAAATCAGCGGCAGTCCGAATACGGCGGTTTCCAGCCTGTCGAGGCGCAATGCCGTGCCGGAAATATCGACATAGGGACGGTTTTTCAGTTCCGCCAAGTCGCTGCTGACTGCCTGTTTGATCGGCAGAAGCTCTGCCTGATCGAAACGGGACAGGCGGCTGTCGATATGCTCCAACACGCCGACTGCCGTTTGGATATTGCCGGTCAACACCAGCTGTTGCGCTGCCAAATTGAGTATGGTATCGGTTTCGTCCACCAGCCAATCGGCACGCCCTTTAGTCAGCTCGCGATAGGCTTTTTGCGTCATCAGAATCTGTTCGCCGTTGGCTTTGACACCGCTGTCCAAACGGTCGAGCTCTGATTGTATGGCGGCTTGCCGGTTGAGGTTGTCTTTCAACAGGGCGGCGTTTTCCGACTCGCCCAAAGCGGCTTTGTCGATTTTTTGGTTGAATGCCAGCTCTTGGTTTTTCAAGACATTCTGTCCTTGGACAAACAAAAAACCACTTGTACCCAAACCCAATGCCGCCAATACCAGGGCGCAGACTGCCAAAGCGTTGCTGCCGGACTGTTTGACGATAAAAGGAGCGGCAGGAATGTGTACTTCTGTTTCGTTTTCTTTGCGTGGGGAAGAGGTTTCAGACGGCATTTCTTTTGATGCCTGTATCTCGCGTACGGGTTCGGATGATTTGTTTTCAGGTTCGCCCACCGTTTTGCTCCTTATTAATTTGAGGTTCCGGGAAAGACCATGCCGTCTGAAACGGAAATGGAAGAATGGGAAAGCGCGGCTTCCAGCGTAGGGACGGTTTCGACCGAACACACGCCTTCGCGCTTCAATGCCTCCGCAATGCGCGGATGATGGGTAAAGTATAGCAAGGATTTGAAGAATCGGGAAAATTGCGGCGGAAGCTGTCCGAACAGCAAGCGCACGAGTTCTGTGGACGTAATATAGGCGGCGGCAATATTTTCGGTTTGGAAATTTTGAAAGTTCAAAGGTTTATGCCGTCTGAAATAGACTTCTGCCACCTCCGTCCGAAAACCTTTCTCCTGCAAGGCATTCATCAGAAAATCCCGCCCGCCGTGTCCGCGCACAAACAATACGCGCGCACCTTCGGGCAGACTGTTCCAAACCGTCAGGCGCAAAACCGCCTCGCTGTCGTTGCCGTCTTCGGGCGCGATGACCGTTCTGCCCAAACAGCGTTCCAATGCACGGCGGCTGCCCTGCCCTACGGAAATGTGCATCTTTATGCCGTCTGAAAGGTTAAGGTACGGGACGGCGGTTTCAACGGCGGTCGGACTGACCCAAAACACGGCATCCGCACGGGCATATTGTTCGGACAAAAGTTCCAGTCCGGCAGCATCTGCTTCGATTTCAATCGGGCTCAACACTTCCGCCTGCCATCCGGCACGACGGCAGGTTTCCACATCGTCCTTCGCCCTACCCGACGGTCGGACAATCAGCATGATGGGTTTCACTGTTTCCATCGCCTTATCCGCCCCGATTACCGGGAAAAATCAGCATCGTTGAAATTCGCCTGCGCGGTTTGCGGCGTACAGCCGACCCGTGCGACTTCCTTGCCCCTACGCTCCACAACAACACCGCTGCTTTCCGTATGAGTCACGGAATCGAAGCCCGTCCATACGGTGTACATAAATTCGCCGTTTTGGAATTTCATCGTTGCCCGGCGTCCGCTGCCCATGCCTTGCCACCTGTCGGAACGCCCCAACAGGTCAGCTTTGCTGTTGCGTATGGCAATTTCTTTTTTTGCCGCACTGCCGAACGAATATTCGTAAAGATTGCGGTTGATTTTTTGAACTTCTATATATTTGTTGTTGTCCGTTTTACAGGAAAACACCGTATCCGCCCACACGGTTCGGGTCGCAGCCGACAGAAGCAATACAGCAGAAAGGAACATTTTTTTCATCGTATTTCCTTAATGGTTGAAACTCCGCCATTTGGACATCCGTCCTTCGTGGCAGCAGCATCAGATTTTATTTGAGAGGGGTGTAACCCCTTCCAAATTAGGGCAACACATAGGGCAACGCTTTATGTGTCGTCCTGCGTGTTGAAACATCATTGCCCGTATCCTGAAATAGAAAAGAAAATGCCCGTTTTACGGTCTTCTTTCCGACAAAATGCCGTCTGAAACGGATTTCAGACGGCATGGTCGAAAATTATTGCGCGGCAAGCGGCTTGAGCAGCAAGGTTTCGCCGCTTTGCACAACTTTTTCAAGCAGGTCGATATTGGGATGCTTGCCGGGATGGGCGCGCGCGTCGGCAACGTGTTCGGCAAACCATATCAAACCCTGTTCTGCCGCTTCTTTGTCCAATTTTCCGTCAAAACGTTCTGCCAAAGCGTTGTACAACTTGAGCGAACCGAGCTTACCCTGAACGGCAGGAATGTGGTGAACCGTTTTGCCATCTGCATCCTGAACGTCCAAACCGCCCAGATGGTCGATTGAAGAAAATGTGGCGAGATAGTCTTGAAAATTCATATCAAATCCGAAAATCAGTCAGTTAGCGCGTGCCGAAAATCTTGTCGCCCGCATCGCCCAAGCCGGGGATGATGTAGCCGTTCTCGTTCAAGTGGCTGTCGAGCGCGGCGGTGTAAATCGTAACGTCGGGATGCGCGTCGTTGACCGCCTTCACACCCTCGGGCGCGGCAACCAGCACCAGTGCCTTGATGTTTTTGCAGCCCTTGGCTTTCAAAAGGTCGATGGTGGCAACCATCGAACCGCCCGTCGCCAGCATCGGGTCGATAATCAGGGCAGGACGTTCGTCCATGCTGTCCACGAATTTCTCGAAGTAGGAAACGGGTTTCAGCGTTTCCTCGTCGCGCTGCAGTCCGACTACGCTGATTTTGGCAGTCGGAATCAGGTCGAGTACGCCGTCAAGCATACCCAAACCTGCACGCAGGATGGGAACGACGGTCAATGTTTTGCCCTTGATGCGATCGCCTTCAATCTGACCGCACCATCCGTCGATAAGGTATTTTTCGATTTCAAAATCACGGCTTGCCTCGTATGCCATCAGGCGCGCCAGCTCGATGGCAAGCGTCCGGAATTTGTAGGTGCTGCAATCCGCCTCCCTCATCAGGGTTAATTTGTGGCGGACGAGCGGATGGTTGATAACATTAACGTTCATCGCGGTGTTCCAGTGTGATTTTGAGACGCGCCATTATACTTTTTTTTGATTTGCCGGAAAAGAAAATGCCGTCTGAAACACGTTCAGACGGCATTGCCGAATCCATCAGGCTTTCAGCAGCTCTTGCAGCTCGCCTGCCTCATACATTTCCATCAGGATGTCCGAACCGCCGACAAACTCGCCGTTCACATAAAGTTGGGGGATGGTCGGCCAGTCGCTGTATTCCTTAATGCCTTGGCGTACTTCGGGATTTTCCAATACGTTGACGGTAACGTAATCGGTGCAGCCTGCCGCGTTCAGGATTTGCACGGCGCGGGAAGAGAAACCGCATTGCGGAAACTGCTTCGTACCTTTCATAAACAATACGACGCGGTGTGTCGTTACTACTTCTTTAATTTGGTCGTGGATGGAAGCCATCGCTTATTCCTTTTGATAAAGTTGACAAAATTTGTCAGGTAGGACGCATTATACGCAAAAGCGGAAACTTCCCACAATATTTGCCGTATATCGCGCAGTATCAATGTTGTGAACGGAAATATTCCCACTCCTCGACAATCCTACTGTCCGGCAAATGGCACAGGGCATATCCGCCGCCGCTTTCGTCTTTTTTTACTTCCCGTCTGCCGCCTTTGGCAATGCAGAATTTGGAAGCGGAATTTGCCATGCCTGTCCGAAACGTGTTGGCAGGCAGCCGGCAGCAGCGCGGACATGCATACGGATGAATTGCCTCCATGGTTTTCCTTATCGTCGGTACAGGGTCAGACGGTCCGCATATCGGGTACTTTTTTAAACAGCCGGTAAAAGTTTTCCGTCGTGTATGCCGCAACCTGTTCCAATGTTTGATTCCGCAATTTGGCGATATGTTCGGCGGTATGGCGCACAAAAGCCGGTTCGTTCTGCCTGCCTCGTTTGGGAACGGGGGCGAGGAACGGCGCATCGGTTTCCACCAAAATGCGGTCGTCCGGCACATATTTTGCCGCCTCCTGAACCAAGGGTGCGTTTTTAAAGGTAACGATTCCCGAGAAAGAAATATAAAGCCCCAAATCCATTGCTGCACGGGCAAAACCGATGTCTTCGGAAAAACAGTGGATAACGCCCGAATTAACCCGGCATTCTTTCAGGATAGACAAGGTGTCCGCCGCCGCATCACGCGTATGGACGATAACGGGCAGTCCGGTTTGATTGGCTGCTTCGATGTGGTCTGCAAAGCGTTTGTGTTGCCAGGACAAATCGCCTTTGCACCAGTAATAATCCAAACCCGTCTCGCCAATGCCGACCACTTTCGGCGAGGCGGCTGCGGCAACCATTTCCGCAATAGAAAATTCTTCGGCTTCCTTGCTGTCGGGATGTACGCCTATTGTGCAGTAAATATGTTCATAAACTTCGGCGATAGCGGATACTTCGGCAAAACTTTCCCTGCTGACGCTGATGGCGAGCGCCTGCCCCACGCCGTTTGCTTCCATGTTGGACAAAACTTCGGGCAGGCGTTCTTTCAAACCTTCAAAATTGAGGTGGCAGTGCGAATCGATGATATGCATGGCGTTACATGGTAAACGTAGGTCTGCTGCCGCCGATTGTGTTGCCCAGTTCGACTTCGATCTGGTCTTTGACTTTCAGGCAGTTTTCGTGTTTTGTGAATGCCAGCCCCACCCCTTTGGGTTTGGAGGAAGTACGCGCAGGATTGATCCAGGCGACTTTGGTCGGCAGGAACAGTTTGGGGAAGTTGAGGATTTCTACGGCAAGCAGAATATCGTCCCCGATGGAAAATACGTCGTTGGTCTGCACAAACAGACCGCCGTGTTCCAAAAACGGCATGTAGGAGCTGTACAGCAGATTCATGTCTTTCAGCTGCAACGACATCATTTTTGCCGGAATATTTTGTCCGTCTGACATAATTCACCCGTTCTCTTTCTTCAATTCCAAATAGTTGATGAGCAGATGCTCGATCTGCATTTTGACATTTAAAGTATGAAACCCGTAGGGGGCAAGCTGTTTGAGCATATCCTCCGCCGCAAATACATTGCGCGGACGGAAACCGGATACCGTCTGAAGCAGCCTGTCTTCATAAGCGGGATAATAGACGGGTTTCATGTGTTGCAGGCACAATCCCAAATCGACCAGCCATTTCTGCATCCACCCGACAAATACGGCGAGCGGAAGTTTTTCCTTATCGAAAAGCGCGGCGTAATCCAAAATCTTCAACAACCTTGGTTCTGCCAAAATATCCAACAGTTTAATCCGCAACGCACGGACACCGTCCGCCTCATCAAACAGCGGCGCTCCGGAATGGAAAGCCAGACGTTCCTCAGGTTCCGCCACACCCCTTTCACGCAGATATGCCAATGCCTCTTCATGGGAAGGCGCGGGCAAAACCATCTTCCGGCAGCGGCTTTTAATGGTCGGTAAAACCTTGTCCGCCGCGTGGCTGACCAGCAAAAAGACCACTTGTGGCGGCGGTTCTTCCAACACTTTCAACAAACTGTTGGCGGCTTGGACATTCATACTTTCCGCAGGATGAATCAGGATCACGCGCAAACCGCCCCGTACCGAAGTCAGGTACACATTATCGATGATTTCCCTGACGGCATCGATTTTGATCTGCAACAGTTTGCGTCCGTTTTCGGGTTCGTCCGACAAGGGGGTGATTTCGTAAAAATCGGGATGGCTTCCCTGTCCAAACAGATGGCAGGACATACATTCGCCACAGGGTTTGCAGCCCGGTGCAGGGGTTTCGCACAACAGTGCCTTCGCCGCAAAGCGGGCAAATGTAGTTTTCCCCGTATCTTTTTTGCCGGCAAACAGCCATGCATTGGGACGACGCTCCCAATGTTCCGCAATCTGCCGCCATTGCTCATTATGCCACGGATAAATCATTTCAAACCATCCGTCCGGAAATCCATACCGCCATCAGAGCAGTTCCAAATCGGGGCTGGAACTTTGCGCGCGGCGGCTGCGCAACTGTACCGCCAAACGCAAATCGTGTGCGGAATCGGCATTTTTCAATGCTTCTTGCAGGGAAATATCGCCTTTTTCATACAATTGGTAAAGGTGTTGATCGAAGGTCTGCATACCCAGGGTAGTGGATTTTTTCATCACTTCTTTGATTTCATGGATGTTGCCGTTGTGAATCAACTCCGAAATCAGGGGCGAATTGAGCAGCACCTCGACTGCCGCCACCCTGCCCTTGCCGCCGTCTCGCGGAACGAGGCGTTGCGAAATAAACGCCTGAAGGTTGAGCGACAAATCCGTCAGCAATTGTTCGCGCCGCTCCTCGGGGAAAAAGTTGATGATGCGGTCGAGTGCCTGATTGGTGCTGTTGGCGTGCAGCGTCGCCATACACAAATGCCCCGTTTCGGCAAAGGCGATGGCGTAGTCCATTGTTTCGCGGTCGCGGATTTCGCCGATAAGGATGACATCCGGCGCCTGACGCAGCGTGTTTTTCAACGCCGCCATCCAGTTTTCCGTATCCACGCCGACCTCGCGCTGGGTGATGATGCAGTTTTTGTGTTCGTGGACAAACTCGATCGGGTCTTCGATGGTGATGATGTGTCCGAACGAATTTTCATTGCGGTAATCGATAAGCGAGGCAAGCGAAGTCGATTTGCCCGAGCCGGTGCCGCCGACAAAAATAACCAGCCCGCGTTTTTTCAGCGCGACATCCTTCAAGACCGGCGGCAGGTTGAGGCTTTCAAACTTGGGAATCTTGCTGGTAATCGCACGGAATACCAACGCCGTCGCGCCGCGCTGTATCATCGCATTGACGCGGAAGCGGCTGGTGTCCGGCAGGCTGATGGCGAAGTTGCACTCGTTGGTCGATGAAAATTCTTCCGCCTGCTTCGCACTCATAATCGAAAAGGCGATTTCCATACATTTTTCCGCCGTCAGCGGCTCGTCCGTGATGCGGGTGATTTTGCCGTCCAACTTCATCGCGGGCGGGAAATGGGTCGTCACGAACAGGTCGGAACCTTTGTTTTGGTTCATATGGCGCAGCCATGCGAACAGTTCTTCCTTTGCGGTCATATTTTCATCGGTAAACATCCTCGTCCCCTAATCTTCAAACAATCTGTACCTTCCCATTCTACCAAAAACCCGCCGTGCCGTCTGAAACCGTTTCAGACGGCACGGACAAACCACCTCCACTCAATCCTGCCGTGTTAGCGTGTATAATCAGGCATTCTATCCGAAATTCACAACAGGTCAGCAATATGTCTTTGAAAACAGTAGCCGTTATCGGCGCAATGGAACAAGAAATCGAGCTTTTGCGCGAGATGATGGAAAATGTCAAAGCCGTCTCTTTCGGCAAGTTTACCGCCTATGAAGGCGAATTAGCGGGAAAACGCATGGTGCTTGCATTGAGCGGCATCGGCAAGGTCAACGCGGCGGTTGCAACGGCTTGGATTATCCGTGAATTCGCAGCGGACTGCGTCATCAACACCGGCAGCGCGGGCGGTTTGGGCAAGGGTTTGAAAGTCGGCGACGTGGTGATTGGCACGGAAACCGCACACCACGATGTCGATGTAACCGCATTCGGCTATGTTTGGGGACAAGTGCCGCAACTGCCCGCCGTATTCGTTTCAGACGACCTCTTGGTCGGCAAGGCAAAACGGGCGGCGCGGACGTTTGAAGGCGCGGCGGTAGAACAAGGTCTGATTGTCAGCGGCGACCGCTTCGTCCACAGCAGCGAAGGCGTGGCGGAAATCCGCAAGCACTTCCCCGAAGTTAAGGCGGTAGAAATGGAAGCGGCGGCAATCGCCCAAACCTGTCATCAGTTGGAAACGCCTTTCGTCATCATCCGCGCGGTTTCCGATTCGGCAGATGAAAAAGCAGACATCAGCTTTGACGAATTTTTGAAAACGGCGGCGGCAAGTTCTGCAAAAATGGTGGCAGAAATCGTCAAATCTTTATAAAACCTTTATCAAATCATGCCAAAACAGCGGTTTTCCGTTAGAATATCGGGCTATTTCCACGTTGCGCCCGATATTCGGACGCAACGCCGTTTGTTCAGACGGCATTTCCCAAACCCACTGTCCGACATTCAAAACAACTCTAATGAAAAATATCCGAAATTTCTCCATCATTGCCCACATCGACCACGGCAAATCGACGCTTGCCGACCGCTTCATCCAATATTGCGGCGGTTTGGATTTGCGCGAAATGAGTACGCAGGTACTCGATTCCATGGACATCGAAAAAGAGCGCGGCATTACCATTAAAGCGCAAACCGCCGCGCTCAACTATAAAGCACGCGACGGGCAGGTGTATCAACTCAACCTGATTGACACGCCGGGACACGTCGACTTCTCTTACGAAGTCTCTCGTTCGCTCTCTGCCTGCGAAGGCGCGCTTTTGGTCGTTGACGCGTCGCAGGGCGTGGAAGCGCAAACTGTGGCGAACTGCTATACCGCGATTGATTTGGGCGTGGAGGTTGTGCCTGTTTTAAACAAAATCGACCTGCCCGCCGCCGACCCCGAACGCGTGGAACAAGAAATCGAAGACATTATCGGCATCGATGCCGTCGGTGCGGTGCAATGTTCCGCCAAAAGCGGCATCGGCGTGGAAGACGTTTTAGAAGAAATCGTTGCCAAAATCCCTGCGCCGACCGGCGACGAAAACGCGCCGCTGCAAGCCGTGATCGTCGATTCGTGGTTTGACAACTATGTCGGCGTGGTCATGCTGATTCGAGTGAAAAACGGCACCATCAAACTGAAAGACAAAGTGCGCTTTATGAGCACCAAGGCGGAAACGCAGGTCGAGCAGCTGGGCGTATTCACACCGAAATCGGTTCAGAAACAAGAACTCAAAGCCGGCGAAGTGGGCTTTTTGATTACTGGCGTAAAAGAATTGGGTCAGGCGAAAGTTGGCGATACGGTTACACTGGTTGCCAACCCTGCCACTGAGCCGCTGCCCGGCTTCCAAGAAGTACAAAGCCAAGTATTCGCCGGACTTTATCCCGTGGAAAGCCACGACTACGAAGCCTTGCGCGACGCTTTGGAAAAATTGCAGCTTAACGACGCTTCGTTGAAATTCGAGCCTGAAGTTTCCCAGGCATTGGGCTTCGGCTTCCGTTGCGGCTTCTTGGGTCTGCTGCACTTGGAAATCGTGCAGGAACGTTTGGAGCGCGAGTTCGACATGGACTTGATTACCACCGCGCCGACGGTGGTTTACGAAGTCGTGTTGAAAAACGGTGAGAAAATCGAAGTTGAAAACCCGTCCAAACTGCCCGACATCGGCAGCATCGAAACCATTCTCGAGCCGATTATTACCGCGACCATCCTCGTGCCGCAGGAATACGTCGGCAACGTCATGACTTTGTGTAACCAAAAGCGCGGCGTTCAGGTCAATATGCAATATATGGGCCGCCAAGTCATGCTGACTTATGATTTGCCGATGAACGAAGTCGTCATGGACTTCTTCGACAAACTCAAATCCACTTCGCGCGGTTATGCTTCGTTGGACTACCATTTCAAAGAGTTCCAACCGTCTGATTTGATTAAGCTGGATATTATGGTCAACGGCGAAAAAGTCGATGCCTTAAGCCTGATTGTGCACCGTCAAAGCGCGGTTCACCGAGGCCGCGAGCTGGCATCGAAAATGCGCGAGCTGATTCCGCGCCAAATGTTCGACATTGCCGTCCAAGCCGCCATCGGCAGCCAGATTATCGCCCGCGAAAACGTCAAAGCACTGCGTAAAAACGTCTTGGCGAAATGTTACGGCGGCGATATTACGCGTAAGAAAAAACTGCTTGAAAAACAAAAGGCAGGTAAACGCCGTATGAAACAAGTGGGCAATGTGGAAATTCCGCAAAGCGCGTTCTTGGCGATTTTGCAGGTGAGCGACAAATAACTCTGGCACACAGGGCGGCGCGTCGGGAACACCCCTCAAACCGCCCTGATTTCAGGGGCACGCGCCCGCAAACAAATTTTGCAATTTGCCGCCTTAAAACAGTTGCACGGCCGGGCGGGTTTTTAACCGTTGAGGAACAACAATGAACACAATGCTAATGTCGGGCGCGGCTGCCGCGCTGCTTGCCGGCATCATCCTTTATTTCAAAAGCGACAAGAAGCGGCAGGAAAACGGGGAATGGAGTTCCGGCCTTGAATACGCCTATATCCTGACAGCGGTCGGCGTGTTTGCCGCTTTGTCCCTGTTTATGAGCTTTACCGCCGTTTTCCTGATTTTCGTTGTATTGTGCGGTACGGCTTGGGGGGTATATAAATACCGCCTGAAGACTCATCCCGAAATCTCGGAAAGCAGCCACTTCGGCGATTATTTCGGCAGTTTCTTCCCTACCGTTTTGGTATTGTTCCTCATCCGGTCGTTTATCGCCGAACCGTTCCAAATCCCGTCCAGCTCGATGCGCCCGGGCCTGATCAAGGGCGATTTCATTTTGGTCGGCAAATTTTCCTACGGCCTGCGCGTACCCGTTTTAAACAATGTATTCATCCCCACGGGCAAAATCGAACGGGGCGATGTGGTCGTTTTTAATTATCCTTTGCAACCGGAGATGACCTACATCAAGCGTATTGTCGGCATTCCGGGCGATGTGGTCGAATATCGGAATAAAGTTTTGACGGTAAACGGAAAACCTGCTTCCGATATTCCTGACGGCACATACCGTTATCC
Organism: Neisseria sp. HMSC070F02; assembly: GCF_001814225.1. Lineage (NCBI taxonomy): Bacteria > Pseudomonadati > Pseudomonadota > Betaproteobacteria > Neisseriales > Neisseriaceae > Neisseria > Neisseria sp. HMSC070F02. Next base: position 91,232 of record NZ_KV815435.1, read on the forward strand.
CGACGACACCGACCCTTCCGAAATCCACAATACGGATATGTTCCGCAGCGGTTTGGACGGCAAATCCTTCAATATTCTGAAAAAAGAAGGACAGCCTGCCGTTTCCCTGCCCGTATTGGGCAAATATACCTCCGATATTATGTCTGAAAACGGATATTCCATAGAGCAAAGCGGTTTGGAACACTGCCAATATGCCGACGACGGCAGCGGTTTCGTGTGCAAAGTTCCCGAAGGACGCTATTTCGCTATGGGCGACAACCGCGACAACAGTGCCGATTCGCGCTACTGGGGATTTGTGGATGACAAGCTGGTTGTCGGCAAGGCAATGTTCATTTTGATGAACTTCGGCGATTTCGGCAGGGCCGGTACGGCAATCCGTTAGGCCGGAAAATTACGCCGGAACATCAAAAATGCCATCCGAACCCTGTTTCAGACGGCATTTTTATCATCAAACGCCTTGTTTCCCTGCCGGCAGCCTCGGGGATAATATAGTGGATTAAATTTAATCCACTATATTTCCGTTTGTGTGGAAACCCATCCCATTGAATAAAGGGCATTTCGTCCGACTGACGGTGTGGGCGGCATATGGAAATACGGACATTATTTTAGTTGCATTGCCATTCCAGCGGAGGCGGCTTTTTTGATTCTGCCCGCCCCGATGCCGTCTGAAAGGGCTTCAGACGGCATTTTCCGCTCCGCGCCGTTGCCGGCGTGTTTGGTCTTGCCGGTTTTGACTGCCTGCCAGTTCAATCGTACGCAGGTTTGCCACGGCAGAAAATCTGATGCCGGACGGAGTCAAGGCTCGGACTGCTGTTTCAGCGAACCGAGATAAATTGCCGAAAGCGTCAGCGCCACCCCTGCCCACTGCACGCCTTCAATCGGTTTGCCCAATCCGAAATAATCGATGAACAGGGCGGCAACCGGTTCGGACAAAAGCAGCAGCCCCGTCAGCGACAGCGAAAGCAGCGGAATCGCATAGGCAACCATCGCCCACGCGAAGCACTGCATCACCACGCCGTACACAAGCACCAAACCCGCATCTTTCCAAGTCGTCGGATAAAGCGCGCCGCCGTCCATCAGCAATGCCGGAACAACCAACGATACCGCGCCGCCTAAACTCAAAATCATCATTGAAGGGAAAAGCGCCACCGGCTCGACTTCATGAGTCTTGCGGACGAACACCATCGACAGGGCAAGCATCAGCCCGGACACCAAACCGCTGACGAATCCCCAAACCGCATTACCGTTGTAGCCGAATTCCGCACCGGCAATCATCGCCACACCGGCAACTGCCGATATTAAGCCTGCCTTTTTCAGCCCGCTCAAACGCTCGCCGAAAAAGAAAACACCGATTGCCGACAAGAAAAAGATTTGCAGGCTGTTGAGCAGGGTGGAAATACCCGGCCCGACCGCGTGTATGCTTTCGTGCCACAACGCCAAATCGAAAGCGAGAAACACGCCCGCCGTCAGGGCATATCGGACGGTTTTCCTGTTTTTTGGGAATTTTTGCCCGAAAAACCGTGCTAAAAACCAAAATACGAACACCGAAATCAGCAACCGCCAAAATGCGATTGCATACGAACCGACGGGGACGGATCTGACAATCAGACTGCCCAGACCGAACACCACGCAACCCAGCACCAGCAATGGTGCGGCATATTTTTTGCCGTTACCGACCACAATATCCCCTCCCTTCCCCATACGGCTGCCGCGCCGACGGCAAGAATGCCGCCATTCCGAAAATATGCCGTCTGAAGCCCAAAGCCCCGGCTGCACCCGGACAAACGGCTGATTTTACGGGCAGGCCGACTATTTTCCGTTGGGGCAAAAAACCGTCCTGCCAGATAAAACCCGAATATAGTGGATTAACAAAAACCAGTACAGCGTT
>NZ_KV815436.1:0-685 GCF_001814225.1 Neisseria sp. HMSC070F02
GTTTATAATCTCTGGATAAAAAAACGTAATAAGTGTTTGCTGGATAACAAAGTCCAAACCAATAGCAGATAAAATAAGGCATCCACCCCCTTTCTTCATTAAGGATAAGAGATATCGAGAAACAAATCATAACTAAACAGAAAAAATTTTGGAGATAAAGCCATTTCATTCCCCTATTCAAGAATCTGGCCAAGATAGGTATTTTGTATACTCTAGAAAAGAAAGGCATTTCCAAGGGAAACATATCAGATAAAAAATTTTGTTTATTTTTTACTATAGATAGAACCCTATTTCTCAAGATAAATCCAAATGCAATGCCAATTATCATTATTAATAAACAAAGGATAGTATAACTATGGACAACCTTCATTAAACAAAAAGAAGAAATGGCAGATAAATTACATACGATATAGTGGAATATAAAATATTTACGGTCTAAACCTTGTTCAGTTGCAATTTTTTTATACTTACCTTGCGCAAAAAAATCAAAGAAATCCATTAAACTATCTTTCACATTAGAAATTTAAAAGCTAAATAATACGACAAACAATGTGAAGTACTATTCATGGTTTATTTAAAAAATAATACTATTCTGAACATTATTTAGATACAGAAATTAACAAATTGGAACTAAACAAGCTTTTAAATACTTTAATTTTATTGGAAAGCTATAAAAGGAACTATA
>NZ_KV815437.1:0-598 GCF_001814225.1 Neisseria sp. HMSC070F02
TTAATTTTATTGGAAAGCTATAAAAGGAACTATAGTTTCACACACTAATTACTTCCTAATCACTTCTTTATTAAGAGGCACAAGGGATTGGGAAGGCTGTCTTGGAGATAAGCACTGATGTTCTAGGCAAACCCCTCCATCTTAAAGTTAAAACAACCACAGGCAGCCTGGAAATGATCTATGATCTATGCCCATACAAGGACATTCTAGATAGTTTTCCTTGTTGCTTCGTGTATCACACAAGATAGAATTGGCACTCTACTCTTTCCTTAAAAAACCGTCAAGAATGGTTATCAATTTTTTTAAACTTATTCAAAACAATATTCTTATACACATCTCAAACCCGCTGAAATAAAGCAAAGTGGTGGTCCATAGATGGCAATACCGATTTCAAAGCAGCCTGCACTTTGACAACACACAAGATATACGGGAAGGACAGGGCATCAGCATATATTTCAGCCCGAAGCCGTTTCATTCGTTTAAAAAACTGCTTTTTTCACAATTTACCTTTACAAAGCCTATACCTATCCTTACAATTTGTTTTGCTGTTTTTGGTATATTTTTGGGGCTGTACTAGATTAGCAGATATGTTACCCTC
>NZ_KV815438.1:0-242 GCF_001814225.1 Neisseria sp. HMSC070F02
GATTTGGGTTTTGAAGCGAAAGGCTATGCCCTGTCTTTCGAGCAGCTTGCACAGTTGCAAATCCCCGTCATCGTGTATCTGAAATACCGCAAGGATGATCATTTCTCGGTATTGCGCGGTATAGACGGCAATACGGTTTTGCTTGCCGACCCGTCGCTGGGTCATGTTTCAATGAGCAGGGCGCAGTTTTTGGATGCTTGGCAAACCCGTGAGGGAAATTTGGCAGGTAAGATTTTGGCGGT
>NZ_KV815439.1:0-220 GCF_001814225.1 Neisseria sp. HMSC070F02
GGTATTTTTATTAACGCCTACTAACTCTGCTGCCTTTCTTGCAGTTACGCCTGCGACAAACAGTTCAATGAGTTTATAGTGGATTAAATTTAAATCAGGACAAGGCGACGAAGCCGCAGGCAGTACAAATAGCACGGAACCGATTCACTTGGTGCTTGAGCACCAAGTGAATCGGTTCCGTGCTATTTGAGACCTTTGCAAAATTCCTTTCCCTCCCGAC
>NZ_KV815439.1:320-947 GCF_001814225.1 Neisseria sp. HMSC070F02
TACCTCCTGATTTTACCCAAATACCCCCTTAATCTTCCCCGGACGCCCCATAATCAGGCATCCGGGCCGCCTTTTAGGCGGCAACAGGCACACTTAGCCTGTTAGCTGCTTTCAACAGGTTTAAACACATCGCCTTCAGATGGCTTTGCGCACTCACTTTAATCAGTCCGAATAGGTTGCCCGAGGCGTAGCGGAATTTACGGTGCAGCGTACCAAAGCTTTGTTCGACCACATAACGGGTTTTCGACAAATATCGGTTACGTTTGGTTTGCGCTTCCGTCAGCGGACGGTTACGCTGGGCTTTGCGCATAATGCCGTCCAGCAACCGATGTTCTTTCAGGTGTTGCCGGTTTTCCGCACTGTCATAGCCTTTGTCGGCATAGACGGTCGTACCTTTGGGCAGTCCTTCCAACAAAGGCGGCAGGTGTTTGCACTCATGGGCATTGGCGGGGGTGATGTGCAGTTTCTCGATATAGCCTTCCGCATCGGTACGGGTATGTTGTTTGTAACCGAGTTTGTAGAGGCCGTTTTTCTTGGTCCGGCGGGCATCTTTATCTTTACTCGGTGTGGTTTGGCCGCTGACTTTTCCTTCTTCATCGACTTCTATAGCCTGACGCTGTTTGCTGC
>NZ_KV815440.1:0-1989 GCF_001814225.1 Neisseria sp. HMSC070F02
CATCGGCAGCAACCCAACCGGTGGCGGTGCGGATGCCTTGATTGCGGTGGTCGAACAATGCACCTGCAAAGCCTTTGGTGGCAACGGTTTCTATACCGTCGCCGTCTAGATCTAGGGCGAGGGGGTCGTAAACGTGGTATTTGTCGCTGCGGTTAAGATTTAAGAAATCCTCAAACCATCTCCAAGCTTTTTCAGCTCCTAATGATCCCCACCAAGCTCCTGCGCCACCTCCAAGTATAGCTCCAACTACTAGCCAACCTGCGCCACCAGTAAGTAAACCAAAAGCCCCAACACCCAAAGCCGCACCCCATTGGACGCCCATTAGCCCACCCAAAAAAGAAGCTGATGAGAGACCAACATCACTCCAATTTCCTTCTCCATCCAAGGCTTTCCACCAAGCACTTCCCATACTCAAAGTTCCCATGGCAACAGTTGCCCCATAAGTAAACTTACCCAAATTCGCTGCCATAACTTTTGATTTTGAAGCATTCTCTAACGCTGTTGCCGCACGTCTTGCATATTGCTGCTTGTTATAGTTGCTAGCATTCAATGCTTTTTGCAAATCACTTTGTACTTTTCTTGCAACAAATGCCTCCTTTGAATTACCACGAAATTTACTAGCAGCTCTTCCAATTCCTTCTTTTAAGCTTTTTTGTGCCTCTTCTGCTGTGCGTTGGAATTCTCTTGCCTTAGCAGACAGACGCTCACCCTCCCTTAAAAATTCTTTTTGATCTATCTTGTGCGAACGGGTCAAATATTCTTCGTACATTGAGTTAATCGTACCAATCGCCCTAACCACATTTTCATCAGAAAATATGGAAATAATAGCATCCCTATACGCACCTAGTGTAATATTGTTTCTATTATTAGTTATAGCATTATTCGAATACATAATAGCACCTCCAAATTTAGAACTGAATACGTTTATATTCTCTGTGTAATAATATCAAATAATTAATTAATGGATAAGTAAGTCCGAAAAAATAACAACTAAAATAAGCAATATACTGATTCTCTCCTTTATTAATTAGATATATTGAAAAACAAATAAAAAATAAACAGAAAACATTCATGTGAAAAAGCCACCTCATATTCTTATTTATAAGTTTAAAATAACTAGGCATTGTATATTTAAAAATCGGCACATCCAACGGAAACAAACCACATAAAAATTTTTCTTTATTCTTTATTAAAGACATAGTTTTATTTTTTAAAATTAGTCCAAATAATATACTAACAATTACTATTAAAACAATAAGCACAGCGTAATTTTTTATAAAATTCATTAAAATAATAACGAAAATACTAAATAGATTACATACTATAAATTGAAATATAAAATATTCAGTATTTAATCCATTTTCAACCGCGAGTTTTTTAAAATATCCTTGCTCGAAAAAATTAAAAAAATCCATTAATACTTTCCTCTCAAGAAAACTAATTTTAGTTTAGTTAAGATAAAATGCAATATTACCTTTATTTTCTGCTTTTGAAGCATTTTCCAAAGCTGTGACTGCTTGTCTTGCATATTGTTGCTTGTTATAGTTACTAGCATTTAACTTCTTTTGCAAATCACTTTGCATTTTTCTTGCAACAAATGCCTCCTTCGAATTGGCATGAAATTTACTAGCAGCCCTTCCAATCCCTTCTTTTAAAGCCCTTTGAGTTTTTTCTGCTGAGTGCTGAAAATCTTTCGCTTTACTAGACAACCGCTCACCATCACTCAAAAATTTTTGTTGATCTATTTTATGCGAACGAGTTAAATACTCCCCATGCATTGTGTTAATTGTACCGATTGCCCTAACCACATTTTCATCAGAGAAAATAGTTACAATGGCATTATTGAATTCATTTAGTGTAATCTTATTTTTTTCATCATTCTTAGAACCGGGTTGCATGACAACACCTTCCATCAACTAAAATATTATATTATTAAGAGACTACAACTTAGATACGTTTATAATCTCTGGATAAAAAAACGTAATAAGT
>NZ_KV815441.1:0-3147 GCF_001814225.1 Neisseria sp. HMSC070F02
ATTCCCACTTTCGTGGGAATGACGCGGAAAAGTTTTCGTGCCGGTTTGAACCGGTGGGGATGGTGCGGGAATGACGGCGGAAAAGTGGGCTGTGGGGCGGGAATGACGGGATATTTTGCGTTTAATAAAAAACGCCCACTGAAACGGCGGGGGTGGGGTGTGGAAATGCCGTCTGAAGCGGTCAAACGACGTTTCAGACGGCATTTTTATGCCCGGTTATTTCCGGTAGCGGACGGCGCGGGACAGGATTTCTTCAATTTCCATCCACATAATGCCCCCTTACAGCAAACCGGGCTGGCCGAGTGCGGGGTCGGTCGCGCGGGCGGCTTGTGCGTCTTCGACAGTCAGTCCGAGGGCTTTTGCCACGCCTTCGCCGTATGCCGGGTCGCAACGGTGGCAGTTGCGGATATGGCGGTATTTGATGAAGTCGGGCGCATCGCCCATGGCTGCGGCGGTGTTGCCGAACAAAGCCTGTTTCTGCTCATCGTTCATCAGGTTGAACAGGGCGCGCGGTTGGCTGAAATAGTCGTCATCGTCTTGGCGGTAGTCCCAGTGCGCCGCGTCGCCGTTGATTTTCAAAGGCGGTTCGGCGAAGTCGGGTTGTTGCTGCCATTGGCCGAAGCTGTTGGGTTCGTAGTGCGGCAGGCTGCCGTAGTTACCGTCGGCGCGGCCTTGGCCGTCGCGCTGGTTGCTGTGAACAGGGCAACGCGGACGGTTGACGGGGATTTGGCGGAAGTTCACGCCCAAACGGTAGCGTTGCGCATCGGCGTAATTGAACAAACGGGCTTGCAGCATTTTATCTGGGCTCGCGCCGATACCGGGAACGAGGTTGCTCGGTGCGAAGGCGGATTGTTCCACATCGGCGAAGAAGTTTTCGGGATTGCGGTTCAACTCGAATTCGCCCACTTCAATCAGCGGATAGTCTTTTTTCGGCCAAACTTTGGTCAAATCAAACGGATGATAGGGTACTTTTTCCGCATCGGCTTCAGGCATGACTTGGATGTACATCGTCCATTTCGGAAACTCGCCGCGCTCGATGGCTTCGTACAGGTCGCGTTGATGGCTTTCGCGGTCGTCGGCGATGATTTTGGCGGCTTCTTCGTTGGTCAGGTTTTTAATGCCTTGCTGGCTGCGGAAATGAAATTTCACCCAGAAACGCTCGCCTGCTTCGTTCCAGAAGCTGTAAGTATGCGAACCGAAGCCGTGCATATGGCGGTAGCTGGCGGGAATACCGCGGTCGCTCATCACGATGGTAACTTGGTGCAACGCTTCAGGCAGCAGCGTCCAGAAGTCCCAGTTGTTTGTGGCGGAACGCATATTGGTGCGCGGATCGCGTTTGACGGCTTTGTTCAGGTCAGGGAATTTACGCGGGTCGCGCAGGAAGAACACGGGCGTGTTGTTGCCGACCACATCCCAGTTGCCTTCTTCGGTATAAAATTTCAAGGCAAAACCGCGGATGTCGCGTTCTGCATCGGCTGCGCCGCGTTCGCCTGCCACGGTGGTGAAACGGGCGAACATCTCGGTTTTTTTGCCGACTTCGCTGAAGATTTTGGCGCGGGTGTATTTGGTGATGTCGTGCGTTACGGTAAACGTACCGAACGCGCCCGAACCTTTGGCGTGCATACGGCGTTCGGGGATGACTTCGCGCACGAAGTCGGCGAGTTTTTCATTCAGCCACAAATCCTGCGCCAGCAGAGGGCCGCGAGGACCGGCGGTCAGGCTGTTTTGATTGTCGGCAACAGGCGCGCCGTTGTTCATGGTCAGATGGGTTACAGGGCATTTGGAGGTAGTCATCGCTCTTGTTCCTTTTCTCAGGTTGGTCAAATGGGGGTAAACGGCTTACAGTACGATTTGGCGGAAAGCGTATTCGTAACCGGTTTCTTGATTGCAATAAATTTCTTGAATCGACATTTTATTTCCCTTTTGTAAAAACTATGGATGCGACTATACGCCAAGATTTTCGCTATTAAAACTATGAAATCGATTTAATATTATTATAAGCAATCGGTTTTTGATTTTCGTTTGTTTTTTGTTATCAGAAAGAATCCGAACCCGCTCATTAAAACCATTTATAATGCAATGACGCTTTGCGGCATTTTTTGCGCCGACAGGCTGAAAATAACAATTTTCCCCACATTATCATGACCTTACTCGGAATAAAGCTCAAACAGACCCAGCAGCTCAACCAGCGGCTGCAACAATCTTTGCGCGTATTGCAGATGTCGGGTATCGAACTTGAACGCGAGGTCGAAAACTGGCTGTCGGACAATCCCCTGCTCGAACGCAAAGACACGGATGAATTTTCCGATGCTAGGTTTTCCCATTACACCGCGCCTGCCCGTCAAATCGGCGGAGACGAAGGCGAAGATATGCTGTCCAACATCGCCGGTGAGCAGGATTTCAAGCAATACCTGCACGCGCAAGTATGCGAACACCCGCTTTCCGACCAAGAAGCCGCCTGTGTCCACATCCTTATCGATTTCCTTGACGAGCAGGGTTATCTGACCGACAGCATCGAAGACATCCTCGACCATACGCCCTTGGAGTGGATGTTGGATGAAGCAATGCTGAAACAAGCCCTGACTGCATTGCAAAAATTCGACCCGGCAGGCGTGGCCGCCGCCGATTTGAACGAATCGCTGATACTGCAGATAGAAAGATTGGGCGAATGTGCTGCCAAACCCGCCGCCCTGCATATCGTCCGAAACGCCCTCGACAGCATTGACGGCAACCGCAGCCAAACCCTCGCACGAATAAAAAAACACCTGCCCCAAACCGACAGCGGCACACTCGAAGCCGCACTCGACCTCATTGCTTCGCTCAATCCCTTTCCCGCCGCCGGTTTTGCCTCGTCCACACCCACGCCGTATTCTGACGAGGCACTCGCCAACCTGCTGGCTTTCCGCGGCATGGAGGTTTCTCGCCGCACCATTGCCAAATACAGAGAATCCCTTGAGATTCCGGCAGCACACAAACGCAAAACCGCAGAATAATTGCTGAATAATCTTATAAAGACAACAAACCAAAAGCCGGCATTTCTGCGAAAGCGGGAATGCCGAATCCGTCCGCGCGGAAACCTGCATCCCGTCATTCCCGCGAAAGAGGGAATCTAGAAACGCAAAGCTGCAAGAATTTATCGGAAATGAC
>NZ_KV815442.1:0-568 GCF_001814225.1 Neisseria sp. HMSC070F02
TTCTTTTGAAATGTTTAGACGAGAAGCTACTATGTCTGCATATTGTTCTGCTAATTTATATTCACTCGAATGCAACTGCCGATTATTCCAATCTGCATTCGCACCAGTAAAAGCCCCAGCATTGCCGCCTGTGGCATAACCAATCGCTAAACTGCCAACGGTATCCACAACAGGTTTCAGGCTGCCTGAATTTCTCTAATAAATGAGACACTTATTCTATCAACCGTTAATGTAACCAAACAATTATCAAGATAAGGGTAGTTTATTAAATACTCATCTTCTTCAAATTGTATATTTTGTAGGGTTAGATGATTATTTTTTAATTCTGCCGTTATTTCATACTTGAAACTATCATCTATTTTTCTAAATTCAATATTTGAAGTTGATTTATCCAGTATGTAATCATTAAAGATTTCATAGGATAATTCCACTTCATAAAATTGATTTTCAAATATTTTGAATGGGCAGTACGATATAAAACAATGTAGTTCATAACCATTTATTTCAATCAATACTGCCTCTTCAATGGTGTTATCTAACTTTTTGATTTTACATTTATATAACATTT
>NZ_KV815443.1:0-446 GCF_001814225.1 Neisseria sp. HMSC070F02
TTAGCCGAACACTTTTTCCAAGTGTGCCTGATAATCTGCCAAGTATTTTTCCACTTGTGGATTTTTAACCACATCGTTACATAAGAATGTCGGCAGGCGGGTCATACCCAAAAACTCGTTGGCTTTGTGGAAGTGCATATACAAAACATCAACGCCTTTGCCTTCAAAGAAATCGCCTTCGCGGGTAAACGCCTCAATCGGCGCATTCCAAGTCAGTGAAAGCATATGTTTTTTGCCTTGCAACAAGCCGCCTGTGCCGTAGCCCTCAGTCGGATTGACGCTGTGTCTGCCGTCGCTTTGGTAGAGTTTGCCGTGTCCAGCGGTTAATACTCCGTCTATGTATTTTTTCACTGTCCAAGGCTCGTGCATCCACCAGCCCGGCATCTGCCAAATCACAGCATCCATCCAAACGAATTTTTCGATTTCTGCCTCAACATCATAGCCGG
>NZ_KV815444.1:0-7641 GCF_001814225.1 Neisseria sp. HMSC070F02
TTTAGGGGATTTTGGGGGATTTTGCAAAGGTCTCTTTGTCGCTGAATTCCTGCGCGCTTTCTGTTAAAGGTGCGGCATGGGCTTTGCCTTTTTCGGTCAGCGACAGCAACCGTTCGCGCCGGTCCTGTTCGCTTTCCTGCCATTCAATCAACCCTTGTCCGGCAAGGGTTTTGCATACGCCTGAAACGGTCTGTTTGGGCAGACTCCACTCTTCGCCGATATGCTTTTGCGTGCGGCTGCCTTCGGTTGCCAGGGTATAAAGTACGGCAAAGAGGTTGTAATTCAGATCCTGCTGCCCAATCCATTTGTCGAAGACATTGCAAATCAGGTTGATACGGGTGCCAAGTTGGTCGAGTCGGTTCATAATTGGTCTTGATATTGACTAAATTTGCGCGGAGTATAGTCATAATCGGGACTGATTTTAAGCGTGGGGTGATAAAAATGCCGTCTGAAATATGTTCAGACGGCATTGTGTTTGGAAAAGGCAATCAGTGTTCTGCCAGTTTCAGGTAAACGCCGGAAACGTCCTGTTCGCCGTAGCCGGCTTCGACTGCTTTGCGGTAGCTGGCAGCAACGGTTTCGACGGCGGGCAGGGTGTTGCCTGCCTGTTCAAGCTCTTTGACGGCGAGGTTGAGGTCTTTGGAGGCGTGTTTGAGGGCGAAGGCGGGTGGGAATTCGCGGTTTGCCCACAGGGATTTTTTGGTTTGGAACATGGGCGAGTCCATTGCCGAGCCGCCGATGGCTTCGACGATGGTGTCGGTATCGATGCCGAACTGCCGCGCCATCAGCATCGCTTCGCTGTACGCTTCGCCGAAAATGCCCAAGAGCGAGTTCAAGACGAGTTTCGCGCCCGAACCTTTGCCGACATCGCCGAAATGGAAGGTTTTTTTGCCGACGAGGGAAAATATTTTTTGCAGCGGGTTTAAAACGGCTTCGCTGCCGCCGAACAGAATCAGCAGCGTGCCGTTGGTGGCGGGCCCGACCGATCCGGAAACGGGTGCTTCGGCAAACTGTCCGCCTGCGGCTTCGACAAGTGCTTTGACGGCGAGGTTTTCGGTCGGGGAGATGGTGCTCATGTTGACGATGATTTTGCCGGCCAATCCGTCGCGGACTCCGTTCAGGATGTCGCACACGGCGGCATAGTCGGAAACCATCAGGAAAATGACGGGATAGTCGCGGACGAGTTCGGCGGTGTTGCCGTAAACTTTTGCGCCTTTGGCGGAGATGGGGGCAGTTTTGTCGGGAGAGCGGTTGTATACGCCGACTTCGATGCCGCCGTCCAAGAGCCGCGTTACCATAGGCAGACCCATTTGCCCTAAGCCTATCCAGCCGATTTGTGCGTATTCGTTTGCGGACATGATGTTTACTCCTTTTCTGTTTGTAGTGTAGTGTAATCTTATCTGTTCCGATACCGTCTGAAAAGCCTGCGGGTGTTTCAGACGGTATGGTTTTTTATGCGGTCAGCGTGCCTTTGGTCGAGGGGGTCTGTCCTGCCATGCGCGGGTCGTGTTCGACTGCCATACGCAGGGCGCGCCCGAAGGCTTTGAATACGGTTTCCGCCTGATGGTGGGCGTTTTTGCCGCTGAGGTTGTCGATGTGCAGGGTCATCATACTGTGGTTGACGATGCCGTGGAAAAATTCTTCAAACAAATCGACATCGAAACGTCCGATTAGTGCGCGGGTAAATTCGATGTTGTACACGAGTCCGGGGCGGCCGGAAAGGTCGATGACGACGCGGCTGAGGGCTTCGTCGAGCGGGACGTAGGAATGTCCGTAACGGCGGATGCCTTTTTTGTCGCCGAGTGCCTGCCGGATTGCTTGTCCGAGTGTGATGCCGATGTCTTCGGCGGTGTGGTGGTCGTCGATGTGCAGGTCGCCTTTGCAGCTGATGTCGATGTCAATCATGCCGTGGCGGGCGATTTGATCGATCATGTGTTCGAGGAAGGGTACGCCGGTATCCAGCCTGCTTTTGCCGCTGCCGTCGAGGTTGATGGAGACGGTGATTTGGGTTTCGCAGGTATTGCGGTTGACGGTAACGCTGCGGCAGCCGGCAGCAGATGCGGTTTCGGCAATTTGGGTTTCGGCAGTTCCGGTGCTTTCTGCGGCGGTTTCGGGGACAGTGCGTTCGCGGTGTTTTCTGTCGAGCCAGCCTTTGGGTTTGCCGGTGTGTTTTTCGAGTTTTGCCATCAGGCTGGGACGGATGCCGCGTGCATCTGGGTCTTCTGCCTGCTTTTCAAGGCGTTGTTTGAGTTTGTAGAGTGCGACAGGGGTACGGTAGCCGCAGAGTTTGGCGAGCTTGGACAGTGAACCTGCTTCTTGGGCGAGGGTCAGAAAGTTGTGCAGTTGGCGTTGTGTTTTAGTCAAATTCATAGGAAATCCGTTGGTTGGCAGTAAAGTTGGCGAATGATGTTGAGAACGGCATCGTTTTGTGCGGGACTGCCTACGGTAATGCGCAGGCAGTGTTCCAAAAGCGGGTGCGCGCCATGCAGTTTTTTAACCAAGATGCGGTTTTGTTTGAGCGTGTCAAACAACAAATCGGCATCGGGTACGCGTATGGTAATGAAGTTTGCCTGACTTGGAAAGGTGTTCAGACGGCATATTTTGCCCAATTCGGCGAACATCCGTTCGCGTTCGTTTTTCAGGCTGTCGATGTTGGCAGAGATGATGCCGTAGTGTTGCAGGGCGAGTTTGGCGGTGGTCAGGCTCAGTTGGTTCATATTGTAGGGCGGCAGGATTTTTTGCAGTTCGCCGATGACTTCGGGACAGCCTGCCGCATAGCCGATACGCAGTCCGGCAAAACCGATTTTGCTGACGGTACGCATGACGATGAGGTTGGGAATGCTGCCCGCCTGCGGCAGGAAGCTGTCGCCGTTGAATGCGCCGTAGGCTTCGTCGACGACGACGATGCCGTCTGAAGCTTCGATGACGGCTTCGATTTCGGCACGCGTGAAACATACGCCGGTGGGGTTGTTGGGGTAGGCGATAAAGGTCAGGGCAGGGCGGTGCTTCCTGACGGCTTCGAGGACGGCGGGCAGGTTGAGGGTGAAATCTCCGTTCAGTGGAACGCCGACATAATCCATGCCGTACAGCGCGGCGTTGTGGCGGTACATGACGAAACTGGGTTCGGCTGCCAACATTGCCGCGCCCGGTTTGGCGGTCAGCATCGTGATGAACTGTATCAGCTCGTCCGAGCCGTTGCCCAGCGCGATGTCGGCGCAGTCGGGAATGTCGAACGCCGAACGTAATGCTTCCTGTAAACCGCTGCCGGAGGGATTGGGGTAAAGATGGATGGGCGCGGCGGCAAGCCGTGCCTGCCATTCCTGCAACAGCGTTTCATGTCCGGCAAAAGGGTGGACGGGACTTTCCATCGAATCGAGTTTGGCAAAGCCGGGCGGAACGTCGGCAATCTGATATGCCGACATAGCTTGTATGTCGTCGCGGATGAAGGAGCGGACGGATTTCATCGTGTTTCCTTAATGGTTGGAATATGCCTGTACGCCGTTTCGGCATTATTTCATACGGAACTCTGCCGCGCGGGCGTGGGCGGTCAGGCTTTCGCCGTGTGCCAGCACGCTGGCGGTTTCGCCTAATTTTTGCGCGCCCTGTTCCGAAACCTGAATCAGGCTGGAGCGTTTTTGGAAATCATATGTCCCCAAAGGCGAGGAAAAGCGGGCGGTTCGGCTGGTGGGCAATACATGGTTTGGACCGGCGCAGTAGTCGCCGAGGCTTTCGCCGGTGTAGCGTCCCATGAAAATCGCACCGGCGTGGCGGATTTTTTTCGCCCATTCCTGCGGATTTTCGACTGACAGTTCCAAGTGTTCGGGGGAAATGTAGTTGGCGATTTCGCAGGCTTCGTCCAAGTCTTTGGCGAGTATCATCGCGCCCCTGTTGCCGAGCGAGGCTTCGATGATGTCGCGGCGCGGCATGGTTTCGATGAGCCTGTCCATAGCGGCTTCTACTTCGTCGAGATACGCTTGCGACGTGCCGATGAGGATGGCTTGGGCAATTTCGTCGTGTTCGGCCTGGCTGAACAAATCCATCGCCACCCAATCGGCAGGTGTCGTGCCGTCGGCGATGACCAGGATTTCAGACGGCCCCGCCACCATGTCGATGCCGACCACGCCGAACACGCGGCGTTTGGCGGCGGCGACGAAGGCGTTGCCCGGACCGGTGATTTTATCGACTTGGGGGATGGTTTCCGTGCCGTAGGCGAGGGCGGCAACCGCCTGCGCACCGCCGACGGTGAAGACTTTGGTTACGCCGGCGACGTATGCGGCGGCAAGTACGATGTCGTTGCGTTCGCCTTTTGGTGTCGGCACGACCATGATGATTTCTTTCACACCTGCGACGTGGGCGGGCATGGCGTTCATGATGACGGAACTCGGATACGCCGCCTTGCCGCCGGGGACGTAAATGCCGACGCGGTCAAGCGGTGTGATTTGTTGTCCCAACAGCGTGCCGTCTTCATCGGTGTAGCTCCACGATTCCATTTTTTGGCGTTGGTGGTAGCTTTCGACACGGCGGGCGGCGGTCTGCAATGCCGTCTGAACGTCGTTCGGAATGCGCTCGAACGCCGCTTTCAAATCGGCTTGCGTGAGTATTAAATCATCGATGCTTTTAGCGTTTGTCTGATCGAATTTGTTGGTGTATTCAATCAAAGCCGCATCGCCGCGCTTTTGCACGTCGGCGCAAATGTCGGCGACGATGCGTTCGGTTTCGGGGTTTTGCGCGGTTTCAAAAGCCAGCAGGGCTTTGAGTCCGGCTTGGAAATCGGGCGATTGGGTGTTGAGTTTTTTCATGATTTGGTTTTTTCCTTTTTTATTTTTGGATTGGGGGTCGTCTGAATATTCTCTTGTTCAGTTTCTGTCTCTGTTTTGGGTCTGATATACGCTTTTTCTCCCCCGCTACCAAACTTCAATTCGGGCAGGCATTTTTGTTGCAGACCGAGTTTGGCTAATACCTCTTCGCTACGAGAGGTAGTGCGGAAACGGTAACGGGATTGTTTTCTACCGTTTTTGGTTTCCTCAACCATTGTTTCAAAACCGTCCACTTCGTATGCACTGACAACAGCGTTTTGCAGACCGGTGTGAACGCCGATAACGTATTTCACTTTTGAAGCAACATCTTTACCGATAACCCAGTTGCCCAACGTACGCGATTTGAGGTTGGCATCGTCTTGGTTGTCGAAAAGGTAGTCTAATTCTTCGTCAGTATCTAAATCGAAAGCATTGTGGATTTTGATGGCGAGAATCAGCCCGTCGGGGTTAATCTCGTTAAGTGGGAGAGAAGAGAATCCAAAGCGGCGATCTAGTTCTTCTACGCTAATACCACCCGGACCATGCCCGGCAATTTTATTTTTGAGTTTTTTACCCAAGACAGATTTAACAAAATGAATTAAGGCAGATTCGGCGGCGAGTGCTTCGACTTCAGTCAGATGATAGCTGATGATATAGCGACCGAGTTTCTTGCATTTGGAGATGGCTTTGAGTTTCCGATCGATAATCTCGCCGGAGACTGGATCTTGTGAACGACTAGCAACCCATTCATGCTCGAAGATACGATTACCGCAGCCTTTGCCGATGTAGAGGATTTTGTCTTTTTTCAGGTCGGTCAGACAATAGACATAAAACCGACGCTCGCCGTTATTCAAAACGGAAAGGGTTGAATCTGAGAATTTTTTTATTTTTGCAACCATTTTAACTTCTCCTATACAGTTTACTGCCGGTGATATTTTCAGACGACCTGTCGGCGGGAACGGATAGGGTCGTCTGAAAACGCATCTTTATTCAAATGGATGCTTACTTCGCCTTCACTGCGCCGCCGAACGCCTGAATAATCGGCTCCAGCAGCGCGTATTTCGTTTTCAAAGCAGCCTTGTTGACCACCAGGTAGCTGGAAATGTCGACGATGTGTTCGACTGCTTCCAAGCCGTTTGCCTTCAAGGTGTTGCCCGTCGAAACCAAGTCCACAATCGCATCGCTCAAGCCGACCAGCGGCGCAAGTTCCATCGAGCCGTACAGTTTGATAATGTCCACATGGACACCCTTGCCAGCAAAATGAGATGCCGCGATTTCAGGATACTTTGTGGCAATCTTCAGACGGCATCCGGGTTGCGAAGCTGCTTCGTAATCAAACCCTTTACGCACAGCAACCATCATGCGGCACTTGGCAATCTCCAAATCCAAAGGCCGGTAAAGCCCCGTGCCGCCGTGTTCGATCAGCACGTCTTTGCCCGCAATGCCGAAGTCCGCCGCGCCGTAGCGGACATAAGTCGGCACATCGGTTGCGCGGACAATGACAAGGCGGATGTTTTCATGGTTCGTCCCGATAATCAGCTTGCGCGATTTTTCAGGCTCTTCAGTCGGAACAATGCCGGCAGCGGCAAGCAGCGGCAGCGTCTCCTCAAAAATGCGCCCCTTGGATAAGGCGATGGTCAAAGCATTATCCTGCATGGTGTGGATGTCCTTTGTCGGTTGAAACAATAATGCCGTCTGAATAGGCGCCGACGGTGCAGACGGCATACGGTTTTATCAGAGCAGGGTCCTTACATCGGCAGCAATCGTTTCCGGCTCGCTTCCGTAAGGCGAGAAAATGGCAACCTCACCGTTTTTGTCGATGAGATACGCACCGGAAGAGTGGTCGACCAAATAGTTTTCGCTGTCGTCTTTTTGATTGACTTTGGCAGAAACCACGCGGTATTGCTGCTTGATGACCGGCAGGTTTTGGCCGCCCGTTGCCGTCAGACCGATAAAGTCCGGATTGAACTGTTTGGCATACTTGCCGATGATTTCAGGCGTGTCGCGTTCCGGATCGATGCTGACGAACACCACTTTCACGTCCTTAGCCTGCCCGCCCAACTGCTTCAACGTGTCGCTGTACGTCAAAAGCTCTGTCGGGCAGACATCGGGACAGTGCGTAAAGCCGAAAGACAGAATCACGACCTTGCCTTTCAAATCGCTCAGGTTGAAAGGCTTGCCTTCGCCGTCGGTCAGCGTGAAATCGCCGCCGATGTCTTCCTTACGCATATCCGTACCGCGCGTTTGCGGCTTTGCCGCATTTTCCGCAGCCGACGCGGATGCACTTGAAGAAGCGACTTGCGCCGCACTGTTGTCTTGAGGTTTGCAGGCGGCAAGCGCGGCAAGTACGAAAACGCCCGGCAAAAAGGAACGCGGTACGGAAAACATGACAATCTCCCAAGAATAAATAGCAAAACCTGATTCGTACGGAATTTGAATATTTCCATCTTAACGCGTTTGGCAGATTTAATGTAGTATTTTTTTACGTTGTCTGCACGGCAGGAATTGCCGAATCATACAGAATCTTTGGAGCGGAAAGAACAGTAAGATTAAAATAATAAAAATTCTATTTAAAATCAAAAATAAAATAAAAACAGATAAAATAATTTCAAAAAAAAGGTTTACAGAATTTCAAAAGCCATTATAATGACGACTTCTTCACCAGCCCAGGTGGCGAAATTGGTAGACGCAGGGGACTCAAAATCCCCCGCCGCAAGGTGTGTCGGTTCGAGTCCGACCCTGGGCACCACAACCGCTTTTAGAGCGGTTATTTTTTTTTGTCTATTGCTGTTTAATGAAATAGATAAAACTAAATATAGTGGATTAAATTTAAACCAGTACGGCG
>NZ_KV815444.1:7741-35694 GCF_001814225.1 Neisseria sp. HMSC070F02
TGTCCTGATTTTTGTTAATCCACTATACAATCAATATATTAAGTCGTTGTTAGCCCTCTTGGTTCTGTCAATGCCGTCCAATACAGTCCGGTGCAATGAGCCATTTTCAGGAAGTATGGTTGGGAATATTTTTGATATATCAAAAATAAAATCAAGTTCAATCAATATCCCGAGTCTTTATTGGGATGAAACCCTGTAAATTTTACAATTCTTGATATCGAAGAAGGGTTTTTCACATCTGCCCCTCCTACACAAACTGTCAACAATTTCCATCTTTCAAAAAAGGTACTCCTGATTTCATTCTTTTAAAATCAATCAATAATTTCTCTGCTTTCAAAAAATATTAAAAGATGAAAGATTTTTCTTGATTGAACTGTCGGTTTGCGTTATCGTTTCTACTCTTTTTCACAAACTCTGTGTTCCTTTCCAATTGATTGGATAATCCGTCTGTTGCCGTGTTCCCCCAATGCGCGTACCCTAAATCGCTGCTTGGTGGAATTGCATTACAGGTGCTGTGGCAAAGCGGTTTGTCCCTATTGGTTTGAAACCGTATAAAAGAGGTCGTTATGCAGTTATCAGGCGCGCAAATCATAGTGCAGAGTCTCAAAGCCGAAGGTGTCGAGTACGTTTTCGGTTATCCCGGCGGTGCGGTTATCGAAATCTACGATGCCCTTTTCCAACTCAATAAATTCAAGCACATTCTGACCCGTCACGAGCAGGCGGCAGTACACGCGGCAGATGCGTATGCGCGCGTCAGCGGTAAGGTGGGCGTGGCATTGGTTACATCCGGCCCGGGCGTTACCAATGCGCTGACCGGTATTGCTACTGCCTATACGGATTCGATTCCGATGGTGGTCATCAGCGGGCAGGTAGGCAATTCCCTGATTGGTACGGATGCGTTCCAAGAAGTTGATACGGTGGGTATTACCCGTCCGTGCGTCAAACACAATTTCCTGGTTACGGACATCAATGAGTTGGCGGAAACCATTAAAAAGGCGTTCCAAATTGCCGCAAGCGGCCGACCGGGGCCCGTGGTGGTTGATGTCCCGAAAGATGTTACGCAGGCGATGGCGAAATTCAGCTATCCTCAGGAAGACATTTTTATCCGTTCGTATCAACCGGTTGTTCAAGGGCATATCGGTCAGATTAAAAAGGCCGTGCAGATGTTGGCATCTGCCAAACGTCCGGTCGTCTATTTTGGCGGCGGCGTGGTGTTGGGTAATGCTTCTGAAGAGCTGACCCGATTTGTCCGAATGACGGGTGCTCCGTGCACGGGTACGCTGATGGGCTTGGGCGCTTATCCTTCCGGCGACCGCCAATTCCTCGGTATGCTCGGTATGCACGGTACTTACGAGGCAAACCTTGCCATGCAGAATGCGGATGTCGTTCTTGCCGTAGGTGCGCGTTTTGACGACCGTGTGGTTTCCGTACCGTCCAAATTTTTCGAGAAGGCGAAGAAAGTTATCCATATCGATGTCGATCCTTCCAGCATCGCCAAACGCGTGAAGGCGGACATTCCGATTGTCGGCGACGTGAAAAATGTTTTGTCTGAGATGGTTGCGCTGTGGCAAAAACAAGAGTTCATGCCGTCTGAAGATGCTTTGGGCAAATGGTGGAAAACCATAGAGGAATGGCGTTCCCGCGATTGCTTGTGGTTTGACAACGGCAGCGAAATTATCAAGCCACAATATGTGATTCAGAAGCTTGCCGAGATTACCGGCAATTCGGCAATCATCACATCGGATGTAGGGCAGCATCAAATGTTTGCGGCTCAATATTATCCCTTCGAACGTCCGCGCCAATGGCTCAACTCCGGCGGTTTGGGTACGATGGGCGTGGGTCTGCCTTATGCGATTGGTGCAAAACTTGCCGCCCCGGATCAAGACGTATTCTGTATCACCGGCGACGGCTCGATTCAGATGAACATCCAAGAGTTGTCCACCTGTTTCCAATATCGGATTCCGGTTAACGTCATTACGCTGAACAACGGTTATCTCGGTATGGTACGCCAGTGGCAGGAAATATATTACGGCGGCCGAGAGTCGGAAACTTATTTCGATTCTTTGCCCGATTTCGTCAAACTTGCCGAGGCATACGGCCATATCGGTATCCGCGTGGACAAGAAGTCTGATGTGGAAGGTGCCTTGTTGGAAGCATTGAACCAAAAAGACAGGCTGGTGTTTATCGACTTCCTGACTGACCAGAAACAGAATGTGATGCCTATGGTCGGCAACGGCAAAGGTTTGGACGAAATGGTACTTCCGCCGCATATGCGTGCGGACGGAAAGGCGTAAGGAGAGACAAATGCGACATATCTTATCTGTTCTGATCGAAAACGAATCAGGTGCGATGAGCCGCGTGGTCGGTTTGTTCTCTGCACGCGATTACAATATCGATTCTTTGGCGGTTGCGCCGACCGAAGACAAAACCCTGTCCCGTATGACCATCGTTACCCACGGCGACGAGCAGGTTATCGAACAAATCACCAAGCAACTCAATAAATTGATTGAAGTGATTAAAGTGGTCGATTTGAACGAAAGCCGTTTTGTCGAACGAGAACTGATGTTGGTAAAAGTCCGTGCCGCCGGCAAAGACCGCGACGAATTTTTGCGTTTGACCGAAATCTACCGGGGCAGCATCATCGACGTAACCGACCGCAGCTATACGATTGAAATTACCGGCTCGACCGACAAGCTGGATTCCTTTTTGGAAACGGTCGGACGCGCCCAAATTTTGGAAACCGTACGTACAGGCGCGGCCGGCATCGGTCGCGGTGAGCGTATTTTGAAAATTTAACGCCGTAACCTTTCAGACGGCACGGTATTTGAATGCCGTCTGAAAAACGAACGGCAGGAGAGATTTATGTCGAACATTAAAATTGTCGCACTGGTTACCGTCAAACCGGAATACACAGAAACACTGGCAGCACAGTTTAAAGAACTGGTCAAAGCCAGCCGTGCAGAAGAGGGCAACATCAGCTACGATCTCCATCAGGAAATCGGCAAACCGAACCGTTTTGTTTTCGTGGAAAATTGGAAATCTCAAGCAGCTATTGACGAACATAACGCCAGCGCGCATTTCCAAGCCTTCGTCCAGTCCGTCGACGGCAAAACCGAAGCGTTGGAAATCGTATTGATGAATGAAGTTGCCGATTAAGCGGCACACTCTGTTTAACCCGTCCGAAGCCGCTCAACATTTTAAGGCTTCGACAACCATTTACCTTAAAGGAAATCAAATGCAAGTCTATTACGATAAAGATGCCGATCTGTCCCTAATCAAAGGCAAAACCGTTGCCATCATCGGTTACGGTTCGCAAGGTCATGCCCATGCCGCCAACCTGAAAGATTCGGGTGTAAACGTGGTGATTGGTCTGCGCCAAGGTTCTTCTTGGAAAAAAGCCGAAGCAGCCGGCCATGTCGTCAAAACCGTTGCTGAAGCGACCAAAGAAGCCGATGTCGTTATGCTGCTGCTGCCTGACGAAACCATGCCTGCCGTCTATCACGCCGAAGTTGCAGCCAATTTGAAAGAAGGCGCAACGCTGGCATTTGCACACGGCTTCAACGTGCACTACAACCAAATCGTTCCGCGTGCCGACTTGGACGTGATTATGGTTGCCCCCAAAGGTCCGGGCCATACCGTACGCAGTGAATACAAACGCGGCGGCGGCGTGCCTTCTCTGATTGCCGTTTACCAAGACAATTCCGGCAAAGCCAAAGACATCGCCCTGTCTTATGCGGCTGCCAACGGCGGCACCAAAGGCGGTGTGATTGAAACCACTTTCCGCGAAGAAACCGAAACCGATCTGTTCGGCGAACAAGCCGTATTGTGCGGCGGCGTGGTCGAGTTGATCAAGGCGGGTTTTGAAACCCTGACCGAAGCCGGTTACGCGCCTGAAATGGCTTACTTCGAATGTCTGCACGAAATGAAACTGATTGTTGACCTGATTTTCGAAGGCGGTATTGCCAATATGAACTACTCCATTTCCAACAATGCGGAGTACGGCGAATACGTTACCGGCCCTGAAGTGGTCAATGCTTCCAGCAAAGAAGCCATGCGCAATGCCCTGAAACGCATTCAAACCGGCGAATACGCAAAAATGTTTATCCAAGAGGGTAATGTCAACTATGCGTCTATGACTGCCCGCCGCCGTCTGAATGCCGACCACCAAGTTGAAAAAGTCGGCGCACAACTGCGTGCCATGATGCCTTGGATTACTGCCAACAAATTGGTTGACCAAGACAAAAACTGATTGTTTTCAAACGGGACTACCTACACATCGTGTAGGCAGTTTTTTTATAGTGGATTAACAAAAATCAGGACAAGGCGACCGAAGCCGCAGACAGTACAGATAGTACGGCAAGGCGAGGCAACGCCGTACTGGTTTAAATTTAATCCACTATATATGGATACCGTCTGAACATCGTGTTCAGACGGTATCTGTGTTGCGGATGAATTTAAACAGGCACAGTTCTGTCAGTCGCCCAGAGCCGCGACCATTACCGCTTTAATCGTGTGCATACGGTTTTCCGCCTGATCGAACACGATGCTGGCGGGGCTTTCGAATATTTCTTCTGTAACTTCCACACCGTTCAGCCCGAAGGTTTCGTAAATCCATTCGCCGACTTTGGTTTCGCGGTTGTGGAAGGCGGGCAGGCAGTGCATGAATTTGACTTGCGGATTGCCCGATGCCGCCATCAGTTCGGGCGTAACGCGGTAATCTTTCAGCAAATCGATGCGTTCCTGCCAGACTTCTTTCGGCTCGCCCATGCTGACCCACACATCGGTATGAATAAAATCAACATTCTTCACGGCTTCATGCGCGTTTTCGGTCAGGGTAATTTTTGCGCCGGTTTCTTTGGCGGCGGCGTGTGCGGCGGCAATAATGCCTTCAGACGGCCACAGGCTTTGCGGTGCGCCGATACGCACGTCCATCCCCAATTTTGCCCCTAAAATCAGCAGGGAATTGCCCATGTTGTAACGCGCGTCGCCGACGTAGGCAAACGCGGTTTGGTTCAAAGGTTTGCCGCTGTGTTCGCGCATAGTCAGTGCGTCGGCAAGCATTTGTGTGGGATGGAACTCGTTGGTCAGCCCGTTGAACACGGGTACGCCCGCGTATTTCGCCAATTCTTCAACAACTTCCTGACCGAAACCGCGATATTCGATGGCATCGTACATCCTGCCCAACACGCGGGCGGTGTCTTTGATGCTTTCCTTATGCCCGATTTGGCTGGCGGACGGCTCTAAATAAGTCACTCCCGCGCCTTGATCGCGCGCGGCGACTTCAAACGCGCAGCGCGTCCGAGTAGAGGTTTTTTCAAAAATCAGGGCGATGTTTTTCCCTTTCATCCGCTGAATCTCGCGCCCTGCTTTTTTGGCGGCTTTCAATTCGGCGGCAAGGTCGAGGTAGGCGGTGATTTCTTCCGGCGTGAAGTCTAAAAGTTTCAGAAAATGGCGGTTTTTCAGGTTCACTGTCGTTTCCTTTATGTGGGGGCGTGAACGCCGTATTTGCAGCGTTTGCGGAAAGAAGGGTTAGCGGAATGTTGCAATGCCGTCTGAAGGTTGTTCAGACGGCATTGCGGTCAATCCCTTACTTCATACGGATGACGGGGATTAAACGTTCACGGTCTCGGCTACTTCGTTGTAGCTGTCGATTTCGTTGAAGTTCATATAGCGGTAGATTTTATCGCCCTGTTCGTTGATGATGCCGATATTGGCTTGATATTCTTCAACGGTCGGGATTTTACCCAGTTTGGAGCAAATCGCTGCCAATTCCGCCGAACCGAGGTAAACAAAGGTGTTTTTACCCAAACGGTTCGGGAAGTTGCGGGTGGAGGTGGACATAACGGTCGCACCTTCGCGTACTTGCGCCTGATTACCCATACATAAGGAGCAACCCGGCATTTCCATACGCGCGCCGGCACGTCCGAGTACGCCGTAGTGTCCTTCGTCGGACAATTGTTTCGCGTCCATTTTGGTCGGCGGCGCAATCCACAGGCGGACGGGGGTGTCTGCCTTGCCTTCCAAAAGTTTGGAGGCGGCGCGGAAGTGGCCGATGTTGGTCATACACGAACCGATGAATACTTCGTCGATTTTGGTGCCGGAGCGTTCGGACATGAAGCACACGTCGTCCGGGTCGTTCGGGCAGGCGATAATCGGCTCTTTGATGTCGTCCATGTTGATTTCAATCACGGCGGCGTATTCGGCATCTTTATCCGCTTCGAGCAACTCGGGATTTGCCAGCCATTTTTCCATAGCTTTGATGCGGCGTTCCAAAGTGCGCGGGTCTTGATAGCCGTTGGCAATCATGTTTTTCATCAACACGACGTTGGATTTCATGTACTCGATAATCGGCTCTTTGTTGAGCTTCACGGTACAGCCGGCGGCGGAGCGTTCGGCGGATGCGTCGGTCAATTCAAAGGCTTGTTCCACTTTCAAATCAGGCAGGCCTTCGATTTCGAGGATGCGGCCGGAGAAGATGTTTTTCTTACCGGCTTTGGCAACGGTCAGCAAACCTTGTTTGATTGCGTACAGCGGGATGGCGTTCACCAAATCGCGCAGGGTTACGCCCGGTTGCAGCTTGCCGCTGAAGCGTACCAATACAGACTCGGGCATATCGAGCGGCATTACGCCCGTTGCGGCGGCAAAGGCAACCAAGCCGGAGCCGGCGGGGAAGGAAATACCGATGGGGAAACGGGTATGGCTGTCGCCGCCGGTGCCGACGGTATCGGGCAGCAGCAGGCGGTTGAGCCACGAGTGGATGACGCCGTCGCCCGGACGCAGTGACACGCCGCCACGGGTGGAAATAAAGGCGGGCAGTTCTTTATGGGTTTTTACATCGACAGGTTTCGGATAGGCGGCGGTGTGGCAGAAAGACTGCATCACCATATCGGCGGAGAAGCCCAAACAAGCCAAGTCTTTCAACTCGTCGCGGGTCATCGGGCCGGTCGTGTCTTGCGAGCCGACCGTCGTCATACGCGGTTCGCAGTAAGTACCCGGGCGCACGCCTTGTCCTTCGGGCAGACCGCAGGCGCGGCCGACCATTTTTTGCGCCAAGGTGAAACCGGCTTTGCTTTCGGCAGGCGCTTGCGGCAGGCGGAATGCAGTAGAGGCAGGCAGTTTCAGGGCTTCGCGCGCTTTGGCGGTCAGACCTCGGCCGATAATCAGGTTGATACGGCCGCCGGCTTGCACTTCGTCCAGCAATACTTGTGATTTCAATTCAAACTCGGCAACAGTCTCGCCGTTTTTCACGATTTTGCCTTCATAAGGCAGGATATCGACGACATCGCCCATTTTTAGAGCAGATACATCGACTTCAATCGGCAGCGCGCCGGAATCTTCTTGGGTATTGAAGAAAATCGGCGCGATTTTGCCGCCCAAACATACGCCGCCGAAGCGTTTGTTCGGCACGAACGGAATGTCTTCGCCGGTATGCCAAATGACGGAGTTGGTCGCGGATTTGCGTGAAGAACCAGTACCGACCACGTCGCCGACGTAAGCAACCGGATGGCCTTTGGCTTTGAGTTCTTCCAACAATTTAATCGGACCGACTTCGCCCGGTTTGTCGGGCGTGATGCCGTCGCGCGGGTTTTTCAGCATTGCCAGCGCGTGCAGCGGAATATCGGGACGACTCCACGCGTCGGGCGCGGGGGAGAGGTCGTCTGTATTGGTTTCGCCGTCAACTTTGAAAACGGTAACGGTGATTTTTTCGGGAACTTTGGCGCGTGAGGCGAACCATTCGGCATCTGCCCAAGATTGCAAAACTTCTTGCGCGTATTTGTTGCCTTTTTCGGCTTTTTCCTGAACGTCGTGGAAGGAATCGAACATCAGAAGCGTATGTTTCAAGCCTTTGGCGGCAATGGGCGCGAGTTTGTCGTCGTCCAAGAGTTCGATTAAGGCGTGGATATTGTAACCGCCGAGCATCGTACCTAAGAGTTCGGTCGCATATTCGGGGGAGATCAGCGGGCTGGACGCGCTGCCTTCGGCAACGGCAGCCAGGAATGAGGCTTTGACTTTGGCGGCATCGTCCACACCGGGCGGAACACGGTGGGCAAGCAGTTCGACCAAGAACTCGCCTTCGCCTGCGGGCGGGCTTTTCAGCAGCTCAACCAAATCGGCGGTTTGCTGCGCGTTCAAAGGGAGGGCGGGAATGCCGAGGGCGGCGCGCTCGGCGGCGGCTTTACGATAGGCTTCTAACATCTCTTTGTTCCTTTTTCTGTTTTTCTTTTGTCGGGTTGCAAATGATTTGCGTTAAATATTGTAAACAATATTTGTACCGCTATCATAGACTAGTTTTAACAAAAATGGAACTGTTATGACAGGTAATGTATAGTGGATTAACAAAAATCAGGACAAGGCGACCGAAGCCGCAGACAGTACAGATAGTACGGCAAGGCGAGGCAACGCCGTACTGGTTTTTGTTAATCCACTATAATAGGGAACGGCTATCTGTCTACAGGAATATGATAATAAAAACCAATGCCGTCCGAAGGGGGTCAGACGGCATTGGTTTAGCGTTTTTCCTGTTTGCGTATCAGCCAAACGGCGAGCAAGGCGAAGGCTATGGTAGGCAGTGCGCCGGCGAGGAAGGGCGGGATGCCGTAGAGTTGGCTGGTAAACCCGAAGAACCGTCCGGCAAGGTGGAACAGCAATCCGAGACAGATGCCGCCGAAGAGTTTTAAGCCCATATTGCCGTGGCGGGTGGTTTGCGGGGTAAAGGCAAAGGCGACGAGCGCCATCACCCAGGCTGCGGCGGGGTAAACCAATTTGCGCCACCATGCGATGGCGTAGATTCGGGTGTTTTGGCTGTTGTTTTGGAGGTGGCGGATGTAGGTGGTCAGTTCGCCGACGGACATTTGGTCGGGTTTGACGAGCAATACGTCCATCAGGTTGCGTTTGACGGAAATCGGCCAGTTTTCTTCAGCCGCAATAGAGACCTCGACTTTGTCTTCGCCAAGCGTGCTGCGGCGGATGTTTTTCAACTGCCAACTGCCGTCGCTGTTCAAAACGGCGGAATCGGCTTCCACTGCCTCTGCCAGTTCGTTTTTATCGTTGCGGGCCCAGATTTTAATGCCCAGCAGGGTATGGTCGGGCAACATTTCGCGCACATTGATAATGCTGTTTTTTTCTTTCAGCCAAAGGCCGGTATTGCCGGTGCTGATTTTGCCGTTGATGGCCGCGGCTTTGATGTTTTCGGCTTTTTGGCTCAGTGTGGGCGCAACCCATTCGCCGAGCGCGACGGTGGCAATAGCAAAAATAAAACCGAACTGCGACAGAATCAACAGCAGCTTTTTGGTGCTCATGCCGCTGGCTTTGATGACGGTCAGTTCGCTGCCGGCGGCAAGCTGGCTGAGAGAGACCAGTCCGCCGATAAGGACGGCGAGGGGCATCAGTTCGTAGGCGCGGGCGGGCATTTTGAGGGCGGTGTAGCCCAGCATTTCCCATATGCCGTAACTGCCTTTGCCGAGGTTGCCGGTTTCGTACAGGATTTCAAAAAAGCTGTACAAAGCGAGGAAGGCAAGGAGCGCGTAAACCGCCATAACCGCCATTTGACGGATGATGTAACGTGAAATCAGGTTCATTTTCCGCCTTTCAATGTCAGACTTTTGCCAACCGCCTGCCAGAAGGGCTGGCTGGGCATGCTGCGGACGCGCAGAAGTACGATTGCGATGACGAACATGATGATGTGCATAGGCAGCAGTCCGAGCCAAAAATGGATTTTGCCGTCTTCCACGGCTTCAAAAAGCAGGGTCAGCCCGTTTTGGTAAATTAAAAACAAACCGATGGCAATCAAGATATTGTAGGTATGTCCGCTGCGCGGGTTGAAATAGGAAAGCGGCACGGCAAGCAGGCAGAGTAGGAGGACGCTGACGGTCAGCGAGATGCGCCACATCAATTCCGCCTGATGTTGCGGGTTGCTGCTGCCAATCAGTTGGGCGGTCGGAATGGTACGGCGGTGGGAAACGGGGTCGATGAGTTTTGGCGTGGTGCTGATAATCAGGTTGAGTTTTTGGAAGGAAACCTGATTGTAGTCGGCGCGTCCGGGCGTGCCGCTGTAACGGTAGCCGTGGCGCAATTCGAGCGTGCGTTTGTTGTCGTTCAGCGAGAAGTTACCTTCTTTGGCGAAGATGATGTTGTCGCCGCCGTTTTTGTCCTGTTCGCGCAGGAACAGGTTTTTCATGATGCCGGATTCGGTATCGAAGGTTTCGACAAAATAAACCCTGCCGTTGCGCTTGCCCAAACTGTTGAACCCGCCTGCCTCCACCAAAGACAATTCCTGCTTCTGCTTCAGGATTTCAGCGTATTCGCGGCTGCGTAGCTCTGCCCACGGTATCACCCAAAGCTGCATGACGGCAACCAAAACGGCAAACGGCACGGCAAACTGCATCACTGGGCGTATCCATTGTTTCAATGCCAATCCGCAGGATAGCCAGACCGACATTTCGCTGTCGCGCCAGTAGCGGGTCAACACGGTCAACGTACTGATAAATGCGGTCAACACCAGCAAAAGCGGCGTCATACCGATGACCCAGAAGCCGACCAATGCCAACACGGCATCGATGGCGACACGCCCGTCGGCGGCACGGCCGAGCAGGTTGATTGCCTGCGTGGAGACCAATACCGCCAAGAGGACGACGAAAATGCCGACGGCGGTAAAAGAGAGTTCTTTGATGAGGTTTCTTTGATAAATCATAGAATCGCGGTCAGGGGGCGGTAAGCGGTTCGGCGCAGGCGGATTGTCCGCGCAAGGTTTCAGACGGTGCTTCAAATGGGGTACAATCGTGCCAGCCGTCTTCAGACGGTCTTTTGAGCGAAAGGCCGTCCGAAAACTACCGACAACCGTCTCAATCAGGAGAATAAACGTGGAATTTAGCACAAAAACCGAAATCTTGCAGGAACAGCAGGCAGGCGCACAGTTATTTGTCTGCACCGAAGAGGCGCAATTAAACCATCCGACCGCCCTTGCCCTTTTGTCTTCGCTTGAAGAAGGTCAAACTTTTGCCGACACCAAAATCCCGACAGGCAACGGTTTGCAGGCAGTCGCCGTCGTCCGCCTTGAAAAAACCGACCGTGCCGCGCTGAACAAAGCCGCTGCCGAAGCCGCCAAATGGGCGCAAAATCAGGAAACGGTCAATGTGGACGTTCATGCCTTTGAAGAAGCGCAAGCCGCAGCCGTTGCCGAAGCGTTTGCGATTGCTTTCGGCAATGCCGCCTACCGTTTCGACCGCTATAAAAAAGAAGCCAAGCCCGCCAAATTTGCAGAAGCCGTGTTCCACAGCGCACACGAAGCCGCCGTCAAAGAAGCCCTGCGCGTTGCCGAAGCACAGGTTTACGGACAAAGCCTCTGCCGCGACTTGGGCAATGCCGCGCCGAACGAATGCACGCCCGAATTTTTAGCGCGCACCGCCAAAGCCGAAGCCGAAAAACTGGGCGCGCACGTCAAAATCATCGAAAAAGACTACATCAAAGAAAACATGGGTTCGTTTTGGTCGGTCGCCAAAGGCAGTGTCGAAGATCCCTATTTGGTCGAACTGAGCTATTTCGGTGCAGCCGACAAAGAAGCCGCCCCCGTCGTCTTGGTCGGCAAAGGCATTACCTTCGACACCGGCGGCATTTCCCTCAAACCCGGTCTGAACATGGACGAAATGAAGTTTGATATGTGCGGCGCGGCAACCGTCATCAGCACCTTCTGCGCCGCCGTCAAACTGCAACTGCCGATCAACCTGATTGCCATCGTCGCCACTTGTGAAAATATGCCTTCCGGCGCGGCCAACAAACCGGGCGACGTCGTAAAAAGCATGAAAGGCCTGACCATCGAAGTGTTGAACACCGATGCTGAAGGCCGTCTGATTTTGTGCGACGCGCTCACTTACGCCGAACAGTTCAAACCCAAAGCCGTCATCGACGTCGCCACCCTGACCGGTGCGTGTATTGTTGCCTTGGGGCACGATGTCAGCGGCGTGATGGGCAACAATCAAGATTTGGTCGACAGCCTGCTTGCCGCTTCCTACAACGTGGACGACAAAGCGTGGCAACTGCCGCTCTTTGAGACCTACAAAGACCAACTCAAATCCAACTTTGCCGACATTCCAAACATCGGCACGCCCGGCGCGGGCACGATTACCGCCGCAACATTCCTATCCTACTTTACCGAAGACTATCCATGGGCACACCTTGACATCGCGGGTACGGCGTGGAAATCCGGTGCGGAAAAAGGTGCGACCGGCCGTCCCGTTCCCTTGCTGCTGAACTATCTGCGGAATCTTTAATTTTGCCACAATGCCGTCTGAAGCCTTTCAGACGGCATCGTCCTGCCAAATGCTCAAACAATATGCCGAAAGCCACCTTTTACACGCACGTTGCCCAAGTTCCGATTTTCACCTGCCGCCTGATTGCCCGTGCGATTCGGGACGGCGGCAGGATACTGGTGTGGTCCGATTCGTTCGGGCAGCTTCAGGAATTGGACAAAATGCTTTGGCAATACGAGGCCGAGAGTTTCATTCCGCACGAAATTTGGGAAACGGAAGAAGCCATGCCGTCTGAACCATCCGTCCTGCTTGCCTGCGGCGGCAATCTGCCCCGAATTCCCGAAGGCATGACCGTTTTGAACCTGTCCGACGGTTTTTGGAACACCGCTCCGGTCTTGCCCGCGCGCGTTTTGGAAATCGTCGGCAACAGCTTGGAAGATCTCGCCGACGCGCGCGAACGCTTTACCGCCTACCGCCGAAGCGGTTTTGCCATCGAACATCACGGCATGGAGGGCAAGGCATAAAATGCCGTCTGAAATGCCGCATTTACAAAATTTAAACAGGCTTGATTCTATTTGATTAAAATTTCCTTATCGGTTGAACCCCGCCACTTGGACATCTGTCCCTCGGGGCGGTAGAATCAAAACTTATTTTGGAAGGTTCAATCCTTTCCAAAACAGGGCAACACACGATTGACGCTTTATGTGTCATCCTGTGTGTTGAAACATTCAAACTCGGCTATAATCCCGTTTTTCCGACCTTATCGACAGCGAAGATCCATCATGAACACCATTTTCAAAATCAGCGCACTGACCCTTTCCGCCGCTTTGGCACTTTCCGCCTGCGGCAAAAAAGAAGCCGCCCCCGCATCTGCATCCGAACCTGCCGCCGCTTCTTCCGCGCAGGGCGACACCTCTTCGATCGGCAGCACGATGCAGCAGGCAAGCTATGCGATGGGCGTGGACATCGGACGCTCCCTGAAGCAAATGAAGGAACAGGGCGCGGAAATCGATTTGAAAGTCTTTACCGAAGCCATGCAGGCAGTGTATGACGGCAAAGAAATCAAAATGACCGAAGAGCAGGCTCAGGAAGTCATGATGAAATTCCTTCAGGAACAACAGGCTAAAGCCGTAGAAAAACACAAGGCGGACGCGAAGGCCAATAAAGAAAAAGGCGAAGCCTTTCTGAAAGAAAATGCCGCCAAAGACGGCGTGAAGACCACTGCTTCCGGCCTGCAATACAAAATCACCAAACAGGGCGAAGGCAAACAGCCGACCAAAGACGACATCGTTACCGTGGAATACGAAGGCCGCCTGATTGACGGTACGGTATTCGACAGCAGCAAAGCCAACGGCGGCCCGGTCACCTTCCCTTTGAGCCAAGTGATTCCGGGTTGGACCGAAGGCGTACAGCTTCTGAAAGAAGGCGGCGAAGCCACGTTCTACATCCCGTCCAACCTTGCCTACCGCGAACAGGGTGCGGGCGACAAAATCGGCCCGAACGCCACTTTGGTATTTGATGTGAAACTGGTCAAAATCGGCGCACCCGAAAACGCGCCCGCCAAGCAGCCGGCTCAAGTCGACATCAAAAAAGTAAATTAAGTCCGAATCCATGCCCGAAACAGGTTTTCGGGCATTTTTACGGCAAATGCCGTCTGAAACCACCAAACAGCGGTTCAGACGGCATCCCTTTCAAAAGCGTACCATTATGAAAAACATCGTCATCCTGATTTCCGGACGCGGCAGCAATATGCAGGCAATCGTCAATGCCGCCATTCCCAACGTCCGCATTGCCGCCGTGTTGAGCAACAGCGAAACGGCTGCCGGTTTGCAATGGGCGGCCGAACGCGGCATCCCGACCGATAGCCTGAATCATAAAAACTTTGAATCACGACTTGCCTTCGATACGGCCATGATGGAAAAAATCGACGCATATCAACCCGACTTGGTGGTTTTGGCAGGTTTTATGCGGATTCTGACCCCCGAGTTTTGCGCCCGTTACGAAGGCAGGCTGATGAACATTCACCCGTCCATCCTGCCCTCGTTTACCGGACTTCATACGCACGAACGCGCTTTGGAGGCGGGCTGCCGCGTTGCCGGCTGCACCATCCATTTCGTTACTGCCGAACTGGATTGCGGCCCGATTGTATCGCAAGGGATTGTGCCGATACTTGACGGCGATACGGCAGACGATATTGCCGCACGGGTTTTGGCTGTCGAGCATAAACTTTATCCGAAAGCCGTTGCCGATTTTGCCGCCGGCCGCCTGATTATCGAGGGAAACCGCGTCAGAAATTCGGAAAACGCCGATGCCGCCCGTTTCCTGACGGCGTAAACCGGGCGGGAGCAAATGATGAAGACTTTTAAAAATATATTTTCCGCCGCCATTTTGTCCGCCGCCCTGCCGTGCGCGTATGCGGCAGGGCTGCCCCAATCCGCCGTGCTGCACTATTCCGGCAGCTACGGCATTCCCGCCACGATGACATTTGAACGCAGCGGCAATGCTTACAAAATCGTTTCGACGATTAAAGTGCCGCTATACAATATCCGTTTCGAGTCCGGCGGTACGGTTGTCGGCAATACCCTGCACCCTACCTACTATAGAGACATACGCAGGGGCAAACTGTATGCGGAAGCCAAATTCGCCGACGGCAGCGTAACCTACGGCAAAGCGGGCGAGAGCAAAACCGAGCAAAGCCCCAAGGCTATGGATTTGTTCACGCTTGCCTGGCAGTTGGCGGCAAATGACGCGAAACTCCCCCCGGGGCTGAAAATCACCAACGGCAAAAAACTTTATTCCGTCGGCGGTTTGAATAAGGCGGGTACAGGAAAATACAGCATAGGCGGCGTGGAAACCGAAGTCGTCAAATATCGGGTGTGGCGCGGCGACGATACGGTAATGTATTTCTTCGCACCGTCCCTGAACAATATTCCAGCACAAATCGGCTATACCGACGACGGCAAAACCTATACGCTGAAACTCAAATCGGTGCAGATCAACGGCCAGGCAGCCAAACCGTAAATCGGTTTTCAAGTGTTTTTTTGCCGTTTTGTCCATATTTCTGCATAAGCCGCTTGAAATTGTTTACAATAACGCCATATGCAAAGCGGTTTTAACGCTATTTTCAGGAATGACACCATGCAGGTTACATCAAAATGGATAGACGGAATGTGCTTTGTCGGCACGACGGAAGGCGGGCACAGCGTCGTTATGGAGGGTTCGGCGGCAGAAGGTGCGGCCAAGCGCGGGCCCAGCCCTTTGGAAATGCTGCTGTTGGGCGTGGCGGGCTGTTCGAGCATCGATGTGGTGATGATTGCCGAAAAACAGCGTCAGAAAGTGACTGACTGCCGTGCGACGGTTACGGCGAAACGGGCGGACGATGCGCCGCGCGTGTTTACCGAAATCCACATCCATTTCAAAGTATTCGGGCATGATTTGAAAGAATCGGCCATTGAGCGCGCCGTTCAGATGTCTGCCGAAAAATACTGTTCGGCTTCGATTATGTTGGGCAAAGCGGCAAAGATTACCCACAGTTTTGAAATTGCCGGGGCAGATAAATAGGCATCGGGCGGCATTATGGGGAAACGGCTGATACCGTCTGAAGGGAAAGGTGCGGCAGGCAATCCGGAGGCGCATAAAAAAGCAGATATATTCGGACTGCACCTCCCGAATATATCTGCCTGCTGTTTCCTCTTTATTCAGCCTTTATAATACTTGGACTTGTCGGGGTATTGTGCAGACTTGATTCCGGATTGTCAACAATTTTCGGTCAAATTTTAAATGCCGCGTTTTAAAATGATACCCGCCTGCTTCTGCGGGCGGGCGGGAGGCGAGAATCCCGTTATTTTAAGCCATATATTAATTTATTGAATTATAGTGGATTAACAAAAACCAGTACGGCGTTGCCTCGCCTTAGCTCAAAGAGAACGATTCTCTAAGGTGCTGAAGCACCAAGTGAGTCGGTTCCGTACCATCTGTACTGTCTGCGGCTTCGTCGCCTTGTCCTGATTTAAATTTAATCCACTATAATATAAATTTGTGCAATGCTTTAATTCCTCTGACACGATTTGAAACACAGCCGCCTTAAAACATCTTAAAAAATTTGAAAGCGTAAAAATACGGAAAACATCATGAACTTTGAAAACGACGACATTATCCATGCGCCGACCACGTCTTCCCTGATTCTCGAAGAGCGGCACGATTCGGAGCTGTTCCGTGTTTACGCCCTGATTTTGGACGGCATTACCGATCAGGTGCTGCTGCCCGGCAAAAAGCTGACCGAATCCGAACTTTGCCGTCAGATGGTGTGTTCGCGCAACACCGTCCGCGGCGCGCTGTCGCTTTTGGCGCACGACAAGATTGTCGATTTGCAACCCAACAGGGGCGCGTTCGTCCACGTTCCCGATTTGAAAGAAATGCAGGATGTGTTCAATGCGCGCATCGAAATGGAGACGATGATTTTGAATATCCTCGCAGATTTGCCGGATTTGGAAACGCGCCTCAAGCCGCTTTATGCGATGATACGGCGCGAAGAAGAGGCCTCCGGCAGGGGCGACCGCGTTGGCTGGAACCGCCTGTCCAATGCCTTCCACGTCGAACTGGCGCGCCTGGTGGGCAACGATGTGCTGTTCGACATTATGAACACGCTGTGCGCGCGGTCTTCCCTGATTGTCGCCGTGGCGGGCGTGCATCGCGAGGAAAAACACGCCATCAATACGCATACGCATTCCGAACACCGCGAAATCCTCGACCTGCTGCTGGCGGGCAGGCGCAACCGCGTGGTCAAAATCCTGCGCCGCCATTTGGGCAACTGTATGGAGCGTTTGGAAAAGACTTTGGAAGATTGAATGCCGGAGCGGATAAGCCGCCTGAACCTTCAGGCGGTTTTTTAATGGCGAACCTGATGCCGTCTGAAATATGGATGCGGGTATCTGCAATTTTCAGACGGCAATTTTTAAACCGCATATATCATGCGGCAATAAAGGAGGTCAGGAGATGGACAGCCTGATGACGTTGCTTTCGGTATTGATACCGATGTTTGCCGGATTTTTTATCCGTGTGCCCAAGCCTTACCTGCCCGCTTTGGATAAGGTGCTATCGGTCTTGGTGTATGCTGTGCTGCTGCTGATCGGCGTCTCGTTGTCGCGCGTGGAGGATTTGGGTTCGCGGTTGGACGATATGGCGTTGACGGTTCTGTGGCTGTTTGTTTGTACGGTCGGGGCGAACCTGCTTGCTTTGGCAGTGTTGGGAAAGTTATTCCCGTGGCGGATAAAGGGGAAAGGGAAGGGCGTTTCGGTCGGCGTGTCGGGCAGTGTGGGGCAGCTCGGATGCGTGCTGCTCGGATTTGCATTCGGCAAACTGATGCGCGATATTTGGATGCCGTCTGAAAGCGCGGGCATGTATTGTCTGATGCTGCTGGTGTTCCTCATCGGCGTACAGCTCAAAAGCAGCGGCGTATCGTTGCGGCAGGTTTTGGTCAACCGCAGGGGTATTCGGTTGTCGGTCTGGTTTATGCTTTCATCTCTTTCGGGCGGGCTGCTGTTTGCCGCATCGGCAGACGGCGTGTCGTGGACGAAAGGTTTGGCGATGGCTTCCGGCTTCGGTTGGTATTCCCTCTCGGGTTTGGTCATGACCGAGGCTTACGGCGCGGTATGGGGCAGCATCATGCTGCTGAACGATTTGGCACGAGAGCTGTTTGCACTGGCATTTATCCCGCTGCTGATGAAGCGTTTTCCGGATGCGGCGGTGGGGGTTGGCGGTGCGACCAGTATGGATTTTACATTGCCCGTGATTCAGGGTGCGGGCGGTTTGGAAGTCGTGCCGGTAGCGGTCAGCTTCGGCGTGGTGGTCAATATCGCCGCCCCGTTTCTGATGGTGGTGTTTTCCGCTTTGGGTTGAACGCGGTAAAATCGGCATCCCGATGCAAGGAGGCAGAAAACGATGAAACCGAAAATCCAAAGGCACGGAGAGATTTTAAGCCTTGTCCGCCGGCATCAGTTTATGTCGGTGGACGAGCTTGCCGCCGCATTGGACGTTACCCCGCAGACGATACGCCGCGACATCCGCGAGTTGGAGGAGGCCGGCAGCCTGAAACGCCATCACGGCGGCGCATCTTCGGGCGGAAACTTGCCGGAGGGCCTGCCCGCCGACCGCCAAACCCGGTGTCAAAACGAAAAAAACGCCATTGCCCGGCTGATTGCGGAACACATCCCCGACGGTTCGTCGCTGTTTGTCAGTATCGGCACGACGATGGAAGCCGTGGCATCGGAGCTGGTCAGGCGGCGCGGCAGCCTGCGGATTATTACCAACAATATCCACGTCGCCTCCATCGTTTCGGCGCGGACGGATTACACGGTCATTATCACTTCCGGAGTCGTCCGCCCTTTGGACGGCGGTATTACCGGCGTGGCAACCGTCGATTTTATCAACCAGTTCAAAGTCGATTATGCCGTGATGAGTACGCACGGCGTGGAAAGCGACGGTTCGCTTTTGGACGACGACTACAAAGAAGTCAGCGTGATGCAGGCGATGATTGCCAATGCGCGCGTCCGCTTCCTCGGCGTGGACCACAGTAAATTCCGCAGCAACGCGCTGGTCAGGCTCGGCGACATTACGGCGTTTGACAAAGTATTTACCGACCGGCTGCCCGATACCGCGATGCAGAAGATGCTGAAAGAGGCGGGGGTGGAATGCCTGATTGCCGATGCCGTCTGAACGCTATGTCAAAGCGCGCAAGTCGGGTACAATAAACACATCATCAAACCGCTTCAGACGGCATAAGGAACCGCCCCAATGCCGTCTGAAGCCATCTGTTCAAAGAAAACTATGCTCAATAAAGACCAATTTGCGGACAACCATTTTATCCGCACCTTCATCGAAGAAGACCTCAAAAGCGGCAAACACGAAGCCGTCCAAACCCGTTTTCCGCCGGAGCCCAACGGCTACCTGCACATCGGACACGCCAAATCCATCTGCCTGAACTTCGGTTTGGCGTATATTTACGACGGCTTGTGCAACCTGCGTTTTGACGATACCAACCCCGAAAAAGAAAACGACGAATACGTCAACGCCATCAAAGAAGACGTTGAGTGGCTCGGTTTCCATTGGGCGGGCGAGCCGCGTTTCGCTTCCAACTATTTCGACCAGCTTTATGACTACGCCGTCGGTTTGGTTAAAGACGGCAAAGCGTATGTCGATGATTTGACGCCAGAAGAAATGCGCGAATACCGCGGTACGCTGACCGAAGCAGGCAAAAACAGCCCTTATCGCGACCGCAGTATCGAAGAAAACCTCGACCTGTTCACGCGCATGAAAAACGGTGAGTTCCCCGACGGCAGCAAAACCCTGCGCCTGAAAATCGACATGGCATCCGGCAACATCAATATGCGCGATCCGGTCATCTACCGCATCCGCCGCGCCCATCACCACAACACCGGCGACAAATGGTGCATCTATCCGATGTACGACTACACGCATTGTATTTCCGATGCCATCGAAGGCATCACGCATTCCTTGTGTACGCTCGAATTTGAAGCCCATCGTCCGCTGTATGACTGGGTGTTGGACAACATCCCCGCGCCGCACGCCACACGTCCGCGCCAATACGAGTTTTCACGCTTGGAGCTTTTGTACACCATTACCTCCAAACGGAAATTGAATCAGTTGGTTGTGGAAAAACACGTTTCCGGCTGGGACGATCCGCGTATGCCGACCATTTCCGGTATGCGCCGACGCGGCTACACGCCCGAAGGGCTGCGCCTGTTTGCCAAACGCGCCGGTATTTCCAAATCTGAAAACATCGTCGATATGAGCGTGTTGGAAGGCGCGATTCGCGAAGAGTTGGAAAATTCCGCCCCACGCCTGATGGCGGTGTTGAACCCGCTCAAAGTAACCCTGACCAACTTTGAAACCGGCAGAACCCAAAGCCGCCGTGCCGCGTTCCATCCGAACCACGAAGAAATGGGCGATCGCGAAGTACCTGTTTCACAAACCATTTACATCGAAGCCGACGACTTTGCCGAAAATCCGCCCAAAGGCTTCAAACGCCTGATTCCCGGCGGCGAAGTACGCTTGCGCCACGGCTATGTCATCAAGTGCGATGAAGTCGTCAAAGACGAAGCAGGCAATGTGGTTGAACTCAAATGCAGCATCGACCACGACACCTTGGGCAAAAATCCAGAAGGCCGTAAAGTTAAAGGCGTGATTCATTGGGTTTCCGCCGAACACGCCGCCGAAATCAAAGTCCGTCTGTACGACCGCCTCTTTACCGTCGAGCGTCCCGATGCCGTGCGCGGCGAAGACGGCGAATACCTGCCGTTCACCGATTTCCTCAATCCGGAATCCGTCAAGGAAATCACCGCCTACGCCGAACCTGCCGCCAAAGATTTGCCGGCAGAAAGCCGTTGGCAGTTCGAGCGTATCGGCTACTTCGTAACCGACCGTAAAGACCACGGCAAAGACACGCCGGTGTTTAACCGCACGGTCACGCTGAAAGATTCTTGGCAGCCTAAGTAAAACCCCATCCTTGCCGTCTGAATATTGTTCGGACGGCATTTCCCCTTTGCCCGCGAAATGCGGCACATTCGGCACACCGGAAAGGAAATATGATGAAAGTCCTCTTTATCGCCGACCCGATGGCAAGTTTCAAAACCTACAAAGACACCACCTACGCCATGATGCGCGAGATGGCAAAACGCGGCTGGCGGCTGTTTCATACCTTGAGCAGCGGATTGTCGGTTAAAAACGGTCTGGTGGTTGCTGATGCGTCTGCTTTTGAGTTTCTCGGCGCACAAGACGACCACGACAAAAACTGGTTTGCCGCCGCCGACAAAGTTCAGACGGCATTGAAAGCATTTGATGCCGTGATTATGCGTACCGATCCGCCGTTCGATATGCAATACCTCTACGCCACACAGCTTCTGACGCTGGCGGAGCAGCAGGGCGCGAAGGTCTTTAACAGCGGACAGGCGATGCGTGATTTCAATGAAAAACTGGCGATTTTGAACTTCAGCCGCTTTACCGCGCCCACGCTGGTAACGACCCGTTCCGCCGATGTCCGCGCATTTTTGAAAGAACACGGCGACATCATCATTAAACCGCTCGACGGCATGGGCGGTATGGGCATCTTCCGCCTGACCGAAAAAGACCCCAACATCGGCAGCATCCTCGAAACCCTGATGCGGCTTGATTCCCGCACCATTATGGCGCAACGCTACATTCCCGAAATCGTACACGGTGACAAACGCATCCTGATTATCGGCGGCGAAGTCGTCCCCTATGCTTTGGCGCGTATCCCGCAAAACGGCGAAACACGCGGCAACCTTGCGGCAGGCGGACGCGGCGTGGCGCAGGAATTGGACGGACGCGACCGCGAAATTGCCGAAACGCTCGCCCCCGAACTCAAACGGCGCGGCATCCTGCTGGCCGGTTTGGACGTTATCGGCAGCAACCTGACCGAAGTCAACGTAACCAGCCCGACCGGATTCCAAGAAATTATGAAACAAAAAGGTTTCGACGTGGCGGCAATGTTTGCCGATGCCGTTGCCGCGTGGTCGGTACGTTAAACCGATGCCGTTTGAAAGGCTTTTGCTTCACAACCGTTTGGTTTGTTCGGGCAGGCAGGGTTTTCCCTCAGCCGGCAGGGATGCGGTTAATGCCGTACGGACACCCCGCCGCCCCGTTTTCAGACGGTATATATAGTGGATTAACAAAAATCAGGACAAGGCGGACGAAGCCGCAGACAGTACAGATAGTACGGAACCGATTCACTTGGTGCTTAGCACCTTTAGAGAATCGTTCTCTTCGAGCTAGGGCGAGGCAACGCCGTACTGGTTTTTGTTAATCCACTATATTGAGAACATTTTGAAAGGATACCGATGGAACCTTCTTCTTACGCGGCAGAAAAAAAAGGCAAAGGCGGCATCAGGCGCGTCATTAACGCATTCGGCTATTCGATAGACGGCATCGCCGCCGCCTACCGTTACGAAGCGGCATTCCGTCAGGTTTTGTGGCTGAACGTACTGCTGGTGTGCGCGGCATTTTTTTGGGTTTCCGAAACCGCCGTCCGCCTGCCGTTGATTATCGCGTCTTTTGTGTCGGTCATTGTCGAACTGTTCAACACCGCCGTCGAAGCTGCCGTCGATCATACTTCGACCGAAAAACACGAGCTGGCCAAACGCGCCAAAGACGCAGGTTCTGCCGCACAATTGTTCGCGATGCTGATGTTGGCGGCGGTTTGGCTGTCTGCCCTGTTCGGGTAAAACGCTTGCAGCAGGATTTGTAATCCTTTAGGATTAGTATGTGGTATTTATTATTCACTTAATCCACTATAAGATTAAGCACATTCCCCGTCTGATATTATAAGGAGCAGAAAGATGAAAAAATTATTGGCGGCCGTGATGATGGCAGGTTTGGCAGGCGCGGTTTCCGCCGCCGGAGTCCACGTTGAGGACGGCTGGGCGCGCACCACCGTCGAAGGTATGAAAATAGGCGGCGCGTTCATGAAAATCCACAACGACGAAGCCAAACAAGACTTTTTGCTCGGCGGAAGCAGCCCCGTTGCCGACCGCGTCGAAGTGCATACCCACATCAACGACAACGGCGTGATGCGGATGCGCGAAGTCGAAGGCGGCGTGCCTTTGGAGGCGAAATCCGTTACCGAACTCAAGCCTGGCAGCTATCACGTGATGTTTATGGGTTTGAAAAAACAATTAAAAGAGGGCGACAAGATTCCCGTTACCCTGAAATTTAAAAACGCCAAAGCGCAAACCGTCCAACTGGAAGTCAAAATCGCGCCGATGCCGGCAATGAACCACGGTCATCACCACGGCGAAGCGCATCAGCACTAATCTGCTGAAAATGTTTGAAATGCCGTCTGAAAAAGCCCGGGCTTTCAGACGGCATTTTTATGCCCGCCTTTAAAATGTGTTAAAATCCGCCTTTAAAAACCGCCGTTTCCAACCATATTCTACGCATGAATACGACAGCAAACACCACCAATATCATCGTCGGGCTCTCCGGCGGTGTCGATTCTTCCGTAACCGCCGCCCTGCTCAAGCAGCAGGGTTATCAAGTGCGCGGTGTGTTCATGCAGAACTGGGAAGACGACGACAACGACGAATATTGCAGCATCAAACAGGATTCGTTCGATGCCATCGCCGTTGCCGATATTATCGGCATCGATATCGACATCGTTAATTTCGCCGCGCAATATAAAGACAAAGTCTTTGCTTATTTTCTTCAGGAATACAGTGCGGGGCGCACGCCGAATCCCGATGTGTTGTGCAACGCCGAAATCAAATTCAAATGCTTTTTGGATTACGCCGTAGGGCAGGGCGCGGATACCATCGCCACCGGACACTATGCGCGCAAAGAAGTCCGCAACGGCGTGCATTACCTGCTCAAAGGTTTGGATCGAAACAAAGACCAAAGCTATTTCCTCTACCGCCTCAAGCCTTTCCAACTCGAGCGCGCGATTTTTCCGTTGGGCGGTTTGGAAAAACCCGAAGTCCGCCGCCTTGCCGCCGAGTTCAAACTGCCAACCGCTGCCAAAAAAGACAGCACGGGCATCTGCTTCATCGGCGAACGTCCGTTTCGCGAGTTCCTGCAGAAATACCTGCCGACCGACAACGGTAAAATGGTTACGCCCGAAGGGAAAACCGTCGGCGAACACGTCGGGCTGATGTTCTACACGCTCGGACAGCGCAAAGGTTTGGGCATTGGCGGTGCGGGCGAACCGTGGTTTGTTGCGGCTAAAGATTTGACGAAAAACGAACTGATTGTCGTACAAGGACACGACCATCCGCTGCTCTATACCCGCAGCCTTGTGATGAACGATTTGAGTTTCACGCTGCCCGAACGCCCGAAAGCAGGGCGTTATACCTGTAAAACGCGTTACCGTATGGCGGACGCGCCTTGTGAGTTGCGCTATTTGGATGAAGAAACCGCCGAGCTGGTGTTTGACGAACCGCAATGGGCGGTTACGCCGGGCCAGTCTGCCGTGCTGTACGACGGCGACATCTGTTTGGGCGGCGGCATCATTCAAACGACCGACAAGCCTGTCATCATCACACGATAAAACTTATGCCGTCTGAAACAGTTTTCAGACGGCATTGTTCCGCTCAATTCCACTTTAAAAGACCGATACCTATGGAAAAAATCTGGTTAGACAGTTACGAGAAGGGCGTCAGTGCCGAAATCGACATCACGCAATACGGTTCCGTCAGCGATGTATTTTGCCAAAGTGTCAAGAAATTTGCCGGCCAACCTGCTTTTCAAAACATGGGCAAGACGCTGACTTATGCCGAAACCGGCAAACTGGCAACAGATTTTGCTTCTTATCTGCAAAACGTCCTGAAGCTGCCGCGCGGCGAACGTGTTGCCATTATGCTGCCCAACGTATTGCAATACCCGATTGCCCTTTTCGGCATTTTGCAGGCAGGTTTGGTAGCGGTGAACACCAATCCGCTCTATACCCCGCGCGAGCTGGAGCATCAGTTGAAAGACAGCGGCGCGACCGCCATCATCGTTTTGGAAAATTTCGCCAACACGCTGGAGCTGGTGCTGCCGCGCACGCAGATCAAACACGTCATCGTAGCCTCCGTCGGCGAAATGTTCGGGCTGCTTAAAGGTTCGCTGATCAATTTCGTCATCCGGAAAATCAAGAAAATGGTGCCCGAATACCGTATTCGGGAAACCATTTCCTTTCAGACGGCATTGAAAGAGGGGGCGAAGCACGTTTTCCAACCTGTCGCATTAAACCGCGAAGATACCGCGCTGTTGCAATACACGGGCGGCACGACAGGTGTTGCCAAAGGGGCGGTGCTGAGCCACGGCAACATCTGCGCCAATATGCTTCAGGCAAAAGAATGGATTAAAAACCAGTTGCGTGAGGGCAAAGAAACCGTTATCGCCGCCCTGCCGCTGTATCATATTTTCGCCTTAACCGTGAATCTGATGATTTTTGCCAATGCCGGCTCGAAAATCATCCTGATTACCAACCCGCGCGATATGAAAGGCTTTATCGGAGAACTGAAAAAACAGCGGGTTAATGTATTTATCGGCGTGAACACACTGTTTAACGCGATGGTTAACCGGCCCGATTTTGCCGAAGTCGATTTTTCAGGATTGCGGCTGACTTTGGGCGGCGGTATGGCGACCCAAAAAGCCGTTGCCGAAAAATGGAAAAAAATCACCGACACGCCCATCGTCGAAGCCTACGGTCTGACCGA
Organism: Neisseria sp. HMSC070F02; assembly: GCF_001814225.1. NCBI lineage: Bacteria > Pseudomonadati > Pseudomonadota > Betaproteobacteria > Neisseriales > Neisseriaceae > Neisseria > Neisseria sp. HMSC070F02. Next base: position 33,216 of record NZ_KV815444.1, read on the forward strand.
AGCCAGCCCCGGCGTGTGCTGCAACCCCTTAAACATCGAATCATACAGCGGCAGCATCGGTTTGCCCGTCTCGTCCACCGAAGTCGAACTGCGCGACGCAAACGGCAAAGAAGTCCCCGTCGGGCAGCCGGGCGAATTGTGGGTAAAAGGCCCTCAAGTGATGCAAGGCTACTGGAACCGCCCCGAAGAAACCGCCAAAGCCATAGACGCGCGCGGCTTCTTGGAAACCGGCGATATTGCCGTCATGGACGAAAAAGGCTGGTTGAAGCTGGTCGATCGTAAGAAAGACCTCGTCGTTGTTTCCGGATTCAATGTTTATCCGAACGAAATCGAGGAAGTCATCGCGCATCACGGCAAAGTGATGGAAGTCGCCTGTATCGGCGTTCCCGACGAAAAAACCGGAGAAGCCCTAAAAGTATTTGTCGTCAAAAAAGACCCGTCATTGACCAAAGAAGAACTTATCGCCTTTTGCCGCACCGAATTAACCGCATATAAAGTACCGAAAAATATCGAATTCCGCGACGAGTTGCCCAAGTCCAACGTCGGCAAAATCCTGCGCCGCGAGTTGCGGCAAAGTACCGGGAAATAAAGAAAAGATGCCGTCTGAAAACAGCCGTCCACCGTTCAGACGGCATCCGTCCGTTTGCCAGAACCGCGCGCTTCACGTTAAAATCACGCATTCCAACATGGGTATTCCATCATGACCAAATTCATTTTCGTCACCGGCGGCGTTGTCTCCTCACTGGGTAAAGGTATCGCCGCCGCTTCTATTGCCGCCATCCTCGAATCGCGCGGCTTGAACGTTACCATGCTCAAGCTCGATCCTTATATCAACGTCGATCCCGGCACGATGAGCCCGTTCCAACACGGCGAAGTGTTCGTCACCGACGACGGCGCGGAAACCGACCTCGACTTGGGACACTACGAACGCTTTATCGATTCCACGATGACCCGCCGCAACAGCTTCAGCACGGGGCAGGTGTACGAAAACGTCATCGCCAAAGAACGACGGGGCGACTATTTGGGCGGCACGGTTCAAGTCATCCCGCACATTACCGACGAAATCAAACGCCGCATCCACGAAGGCGCGGCAGGTTACGATGTGGCGATTGTCGAAATCGGCGGCACGGTCGGCGACATCGAATCGCTGCCGTTTTTGGAAGCCATCCGCCAGATGCGAAGCCAGTTGGGACGCAACAACACCCTGTTCGCCCACTTGAGCTACGTCCCCTACATCGCCGCTGCAGGCGAAATCAAAACCAAGCCGACCCAGCACACCGTTAAAGAAATGTTGAGCATCGGTTTGCAACCCGACATCCTGATTTGCCGTATGGACAGGACAATGCCTGCGGACGAACGCCGCAAAATCGCCTTGTTCTGCAACGTGGAAGAACGCGCGATTGTCGGCAGCTACGATGTGGACAGCATCTACGAATGCCCCGAAATGCTGCACGACCAAGGCATCGACAACATCATTACCGAGCAGTTGCAGCTTAATGTGCAGCAGGCGGATTTGACCGCGTGGAAAAAAATCGTCCACGCCATCCAAAACCCGAAACACACCGTCAAAATCGCCATGGTCGGCAAATACGTCGATTTGACCGAGTCCTACAAATCGCTGATCGAAGCCTTGAAACACGCAGGCATTCACACCGAAACCGACGTACAAATTACCTTTGTTGACAGCGAAAGCATCGAGAAAAACAACGGCGACGTTTCCATGCTTAAAGACATGGATGCCATCCTCGTTCCCGGCGGTTTTGGTTCGCGCGGCGTGGAAGGCAAAATCGCCGCTGTGCGCTATGCCCGCGAAAACAACGTGCCATACTTGGGCATCTGCCTCGGTATGCAGATTGCGCTGATCGAATACGCCCGCGACGTGGCAGGTTTGAAAGGTGCGAATTCCACCGAGTTCGACCTCAAATGCGCCGCCCCCGTCGTTGCCCTGATTGACGAATGGCAAACCGCCGACGGCAGCGTCGAAACCCGCGACGAATCCGCCGATTTGGGCGGCACCATGCGTTTGGGCGCGCAAGAAGTCGAATTGAAAGCAGGCAGCCTCGCCGCCAAAATCTACGGCAGCGGACACATCCGCGAACGCCACCGCCACCGCTACGAAGTCAACAACAACTATGTTCCTCAGTTGGAAAAAGCAGGCTTGGTTATCGGCGGCGTATCCGCCGGACGCGAACGCTTGGTCGAAACCATCGAACTGCCGAACCATCCTTGGTTCTTCGCCTGCCAGTTCCACCCCGAGTTTACCTCCAATCCGCGCAAAGGGCATCCTTTGTTCACCGCGTTTGTCAAAGCTGCGTTGAACAATAAAAAAGCCTGATAAAGCGTTACTTGATGATCAAAATGCCGTCTGAAAGCCTGACAAAGACCTTCAGACGGCATTTTCGCAAGTCGGGGATTATAAAAGCCATCAATTTAATTTTTATGGTTTTATCTAGGGCGTGTCCTCAATTTAACTTAGCAT
>NZ_KV815445.1:0-865 GCF_001814225.1 Neisseria sp. HMSC070F02
CGGTTCGGTAAAATGGTTCTGCGGACTGCCGGTTACGCGCACCGCCCCCACCACCACCAACGACGACGTCAAAGCCGACACCGCCGCCAACGGCAAGCAGATCGACACCAAGCACCTGCCGTCAACAGCATCGACAAGAAAATCGACACCAAACTAGAGAAACCTTTTTACCCGATAAGTTTCCGTACCGACGAGGCTGGATTCCCGCCTGCGCGGGAATGACGGCGGAGCGGTTTCTGTTCGGACACAGGAACACCACGCGCCGATTTCAAACACTTTCCAAGAAAACGGAAATTTTTAAAAATTAAATTTAAAATTTCCCACCCAACCCACCCTATGCTACCGCGCAAATTCAAAAATCTCAAATTCCGACCCAATCAACACACCCGATGCCCCATGCCAATAGAAATACCCCACACCAATAAAAAAGTGCCGAAAATCGGCACTAAAACTGACAATTTTCAACACTGCTGACAAAAAACGGCAACCCCCTAATTACTCAAACCACGCCAAACGAAAGAAAATGTAAAATAAAAACAATCATATAAAGATAAACGCATAAATTTTCACCTCAAAATACAAACTTGGTACCAATCTTGCTTTATAATACACAGGTATCGCAACAAAATACCGATGGTCAAATACATTGCATAATGCCGATGGCGTAAGCTTGAAGCATTTCCTTTCCAATTAGGAGTAATTTTATGAACACCCTTCAAAAAGGTTTTACCCTTATCGAGCTGATGATTGTGATTGCCATCGTCGGCATTTTGGCGGCAGTCGCCCTTCCTGCTTATCAAGACTACACAGCCCGCGCGCAAGTTTCCGAAGCCATCCTTTTGGCCGAAGGTCAAAAATCAGCCGT
>NZ_KV815446.1:0-6543 GCF_001814225.1 Neisseria sp. HMSC070F02
AGGGAAAGTTGCACTTCAAATGCGAATCCGCCATCCTCTATAAAAATGCCGTCCAAACCCATGTTTGAGACGGCATTTCGCTATAGAAGCAATCAGGCAACCTGGGTTTGATGCTCGTCTCCCTGACGCTCACGGATCAAACCTAAACGGTAAACTGTTTCACCTTGTTCACCCAAGAGACCCTGAACCGCATCGGCATCTTCGGCAGCAACAATAACGACCATGCCGATGCCGCAGTTAAAGGTTCGGTACATTTCTTGGGTTTCCACATTGCCCGCCTTTTGAAGCCATTGGAAGAGCTTGGGCAATTCCCACGATTTAGCATCGATTTGTGCAACCGTGTTTTCAGGCAACACGCGCGGCACGTTTTCGGTAATGCCGCCGCCGGTAATGTGTGCCATACCTTTAATGGTAAATTTTTCCAAAGCGGCAAGAATCGGTTTCACATACAGACGGGTCGGCGCAATAACAGCCTCACGCAAGGTTTTGCCATTATCAAACTCGGCATCCAAATCGGGATTGTCGCGTTCGATGATTTTACGGATAAGGGAATAGCCGTTTGAATGTGCGCCGTTGGAAGCCAAACCCAATACCACATCGCCCGCGCCGATGCTGCGGCCGGTAATGACATTCTCTTTTTCCACTACGCCGACGGCAAAACCCGCCAAATCGTATTCTCCGACGGGATACATACCCGGCATTTCGGCAGTTTCCCCGCCAATCAGGGCGCAGCCGGATTCTTCGCAACCTTGTGCAATGCCTTTGATGACATCGGTTGCGCGCGGAACATCCAATTTGCCGCAGGCGAAATAATCCAAGAAAAACAGAGGTTCTGCTCCTTGAACCAAAATATCGTTGACACTCATTGCAACAAGGTCGATGCCCACCGTATCGTGTTTATCCCAATCAAAGGCAAGTTTGAGCTTGGTACCCACGCCGTCCGTACCGCTGACCAATACGGGATTTTTATATTTCTTGCCGATTTCGACCAATGCGCCAAAACCGCCCAAATCCCCCAATACTTCCGGACGCATGGTGCGTTTGGCAAACGGTTTGATGTTTTCGACCAGTTGGTCGCCTGCGTCGATATCGACACCTGCATCGCGGTAACTCAATGAAGTACTCATCATTTTTCCTTGGTAAATGGGGATTGGACGGTAAAATAACGGGGCGTATTCTACCTTATTTCGCGTTTGCAGGTTCAGATTTTTAGACAATATTGTAAACAATCCGCCATATGCCCGCGCGTGTCGGGTTTGGCGGGATCGTCCGCAGGATTAACGGGCAGAAACCCGCCTGCCCTTCCCCTCAATTCCTTATATATCGCGTTCCATCAAAAGACGCATTGCTTTTCTTAACCATTCCTTTTGGCAGACGGGCGGAAGGGGTTTTTTGATGCCATCATCAAAATCAATATTTTCTTCTTTCCAGTTGAAACCCCGGCATTAGGGGCGGTGAATCTGATTGCGGGCGGAAGCACCCGCTTCTGATTCGGGGTAGAACAAATGGCGGCACTTTATGTACCGTTCTGCGTGTTGAAACATATAGGCAGATAAAAAAGCCGCCCGCTGAAAAGCAGACGACTTATGTTTTGTGGCACTAATTTGTCCCGATAAGCATTAACTATATGATTTATTTATCATTATTGGTGCGGACGGAGAGACTCGAACTCTCACACCTCTCGGCGCCAGAACCTAAATCTGGTGCGTCTACCAATTTCGCCACGTCCGCATGGGAATTGGACAATTATACAGATTTTGTTTTTTTGTGCAAGGTTTTCGGCGGGGCTGTTGATGGCTTGGGGTTTGGGGCGGTAAAATCTGTTTTTCGTCCGCCTGACATCGGAATCGGGCGGTTTTTTGTTTTTATTGACGGAATTTGGGTATGCCTGCTGCTTTGATTAAGGATTTTCTGCTGACTCAGGGTTTGAAGCTGCCGCTTGACGAGGTTCGGGCGGCGTATCTGACGGCGCAGACGGTAATGGATATGGGGACGGCTTCGATTGAGCGTTCGGTTTTGTGGCTTGAGCATGAGGATTGGAGGCTTGCCGATTATTTGGAGCAAAACAGCGGGAATGAGGAAGGTCTGAAACGGCTTTTCATGGCTTTGGATTCGGTGTTTTCACGCTGTAAAGGCGTGCGCGCCGCAGCCGTTTATGCCCTGATGCCGTCTGAAAATGCCGCCTTTCGGCTGGTTTGCCTGTCCCGGCAGGGCGAGGTTTTGGAAAACCTGTGGGATTTGGATGAAGCGGCAGGCAAGGTTTCGCTGGCTTGCCGTTCGGCGCAAAGCGGCTGGATGAATATTGCCTCGGATGTGCGTCGTTGGTTGGATTTGGGAGAGCTTTCGGGAGAACGCAATCATGCTTCGGCGGCGCAAATTTCCATTCCGGTCTGCACGGAAAGTGGCGGTGTGTTGGGCGTGGTTCATGTGGAATTTGAATGCGCAGAGTGTGCGGGTACGGCAGCACAGGTGGAATGGGTGGCTCTTGCCTTGGCTTTGTCCGAACCTTTGAAACTGCTGTTGGGTATGTCTGCCGGAAAAGATGGGAGTGAAGATGTCTGAAATGTTGAACCATGTGGCATCCTGCCGCCTGCCGACCGAATGGGGCGTATTTACGATGCACGGCTTTGAAGAGGCAAACGGGCAGGAACACGTCGCGCTGACCGTCGGTAATTTTTCAGACGGCAATCCGGTTCTGACGCGCATCCACTCCGAATGCCTGACGGGCGATGCGCTGTTCTCGAGAAAATGCGACTGCGGACCTCAACTTGAAGCGGCCATGAGGGCGGTACAGACAGAGGGGCGCGGCATCATCGTCTATCTGCGTCAGGAAGGACGCGGCATCGGGCTGATTAACAAAATCCGCGCCTATCATCTGCAAGACCAAGGTATGGATACGGTTGAAGCCAATTTGGCACTCGGGCTGCCCGTCGATGCCCGCGATTTCCGTTTGGCGCAATCTATCTACGAATATCTGGGCATCCGCTCGGTCAAACTGCTGACCAACAACCCCGAAAAAATCCAAACCCTGAAAGATGCCGGGATTAACGTGGTCGAACGCATCCCCCTGCACGTCGGGGAAAACCTTGAAAACAAACGCTACCTCCAAACCAAAGCAGACAAGCTGGGACATCTGATGTCGGAATAAGGCAAAGTTGCAGGGAACGGGCATCCTGCGCCGCCTTTCGGGAAACAGGTTTCCATACCTTGATAAAGCAATAAGTTTTATAGTGGATGCAAACGCATTGCGAGCGCGGGTTTGAGGCATACGCGCAAACATCTTAATATAATGGATTGATATTTATGATTTTCTCCATCATCGTCCCTATTTACAATGTGGAAAAATACCTCCGCTGCTGCGTGGATTCCGTGCTTGCCGAAAATTTTGCCGATTATGAAATGATTTTGGTCGATGACGGTTCGCCGGACGGCTGCGGGAAGATTTGCGACGAATATGCAGGCAAATATCCGCATATAAAAGTGATTCATCAAGAAAACGGCGGGCTGTCGGATGCCCGCAACGCCGGTATCCGGGCGGCAAAAGGCGATTACCTAATCTTTTTGGACAGCGACGACTATTGGGCCGATACCAACCGTTCAAAAAACGCGGGGGGGGGATTCTCTTTGATTTACAACAACTTGCAGACAAAAAGGTTGATTTGATCCTGCATCCCTCGTCCTTCAATTACCGCGACATCCCCAAAGGGGCGGACTTTTCGGATAATGATTTTGTCCGCCATTTTGAAACGCTGGTGGAGGGGCGGTACTATATCGCCAACGCGTGGACAAAGATTGTCAGGCGGGAAATCATCATCAAAAACAATCTGTTTTTCCCAAAAGGATACATTCACGAGGATTTCCCGTACAGTTTGCAATTGGCGCGTTTTATCAAGACTTTTGCCTTTTACGATAACCCTTTTTACCAGTACCGCGTTCTCGGCGGCTCTATCAGCCACAACATCAAATACAAAAATTTCAGCGATGTGCTGACGCATCTCGACCGGGGTGTGGATTTTTTAGTCGAAAACAAAAATTCCCCCATCTACGGCGGTTTGCAAAAATTTGTCTTCGACAATATCGGCTATCTGAGGTCTATATTGGTAAGGCTTTATTTTTCCAAAAACATTATCGTCATCTACCGGAAATATTTTTCATTTAAAGAAAAATGCAGAAAGATATTCGGCGCGAAGGCAATCCGTCCGGTTTTTATCGGGAAGACCGCATTCATCATAGGATTGCCGATATTGCGCCTGCTCGTACCGCCTATGCTGTACCCGGCAATCAAGGCCGTTTATCAAAAATTTTTTTCGGAATAAGCTTCCGGCAAACCCCGAATCGGAAGCGGGCGGGAAGAAACAGCCGCCCCGCCGGCGGGGTTGCGGCAATGCCGTCTGAAGCCACGAATCCGGCTTCAGACGGCATCTGTTTACCAAAAAGCAAATAATTCGGTTTAGCGAAAAAACAGATTTGCTTTTTGGTAAATACGCGATTACAATCCGCTACATCCGATTTCTACAAAGGATGAAACGATGACCGACACAGCCGGTCTGCGCCGCCGCAACCTGCGGCAATGGATAGCAGAACACTACGGCGGTTTGCAAACTCGTTTTGCTGAAGCCGTTGCCCTCAACACAGGCGAACTCTCCGCCCTTTTGAAAAACAAATCCTTCGGCGAGAAAAAAGCCCGTAAAATCGAACAGGCGGCAAAAATGCCCGCCTTTTGGCTCGATACCGAACACACCGCCCGCCCGTCCGAACACACAGGAAAACACACCATGTCCCATATCTCCCCCATCCCCGAAATCCTAGCCGACATCAAAGCCGGCAAAATGGTCATCATCACCGATGCCGAAGACCGAGAAAACGAAGGCGACCTGCTGATGGCGGCGCAATTCGTCACGCCCGAAGCCATCAACTTCATGATCAAACACGCGCGCGGCTTGGTCTGCCTGCCGATGGACGGCGAAATGGTCGAAAAACTCGGGCTGCCGATGATGACCCAAAAAAACGGCGCGCAATACGGCACCAACTTTACTGTCTCCATCGAAGCCGCACACGGCATTACCACCGGCATTTCCGCCGCCGACCGCGCCCTGACTATTCAAACCGCCGTTTCCCCGACCGCTAAACCCGAAGACATCGTCCAACCCGGTCATATCTTTCCGCTTCGCGCCCAAAAAGGCGGCGTACTCGTCCGCGCCGGACACACCGAAGCCGGCGTCGACCTGGCGCAAATGAACGGGCTGATTCCTGCCTCCGTCATCTGTGAAATCATCAACGACGACGGCACCATGGCGCGTATGCCCGAGCTGATGAAGTTTGCCGAAGAACACAACCTTAAAATCGGCACCATTGCCGACCTCATCGAATACCGCAGCCGTACCGAAAGCCTGCTCGAAGACATGGGCAATGCGCCTGTACAAACCCCGTGGGGCGAGTTCCAACAACACGTTTACGTCGACAAACTCTCCGGCGAAACCCACCTCGCCCTCGTCAAAGGCACGCCCGCCGCCGACACCGAAACCCTCGTCCGCGTCCACGAACCCTTCAGTGTGATGGACTTCATTCAAGCCAACCCGCGCCATTCATGGTCGCTGCCCAAAGCCCTTGAGCGCATCCAACAAGCCGAAAGCGGCGTCGTCATCCTTCTGCACCGCACCGAAGACGGCGCATCCCTGCTCGACCGCACCCTGCCTAAAGGCGCAAACCAAGCCTACAAATGGGACAGCAAAAGCTACGGCATCGGCGCACAAATCCTCGTCGGCCTCAACGTCAAAAAACTGCGCGTCCTCGGGCAGCCCTCATCTTTCACCGGTCTGACCGGCTTCGGTTTGGAAGTCGTCGGCTTTGAAGAAGCGGAAAAATAATATAGTAAATTCAAATACTTTATATTTGCTTTATTTATTGCATTATTTCCGTGCAAACGAAAACCCGGTCTGTTGGGTTGGATTTTGTTTTTGCAAATTTCGGGTAACTTCTAATTCGTCATTCCCGCGCAGGCGGGAATCCGGTTCGTCGGGTTTTTGTCATTTCCGATAAATTCCTGTGGCTTTGGTTTTTTGGATTCTCTCTTTCAGGGAAAGAACGGCATAAGTATTTTCCAAACCAAACAAAATGCCGTCTGAAAGGCTTTCAGACGGCATTTTAAGTTTGACCGGTTTCATTCATCGGTATTTATGAATTGAATTTCAACATCGCCAATCTATCCTTAATCTCTTTTTCCAATTCGGCAGATTCGGCGAAAAGTTTATCCAAATCCGCTGAAAATCCCGCCATTTTTTGCGCAAATTCGTCGGCGGAAATATCCACATAATCAATCTTTACCTCGAAATACTGCCCCGCCGACAAGCTGTGATTCTTCGCTTTGATTTCATCGTAGCCGATTACCACACTGAAATCTTCCACTGCCTGTTTGTGCGTGAAGGTATTGCAGATTTTTTGTTCTTCTTCGCGAGAAAGTACGGTTTTTTTGCCGTCTTTAATTTTTTCGCCCAAGCCCGATGCGTCGATTAATATAGTGGATTAACAAAAATCAGGACAAGG
>NZ_KV815446.1:6643-32077 GCF_001814225.1 Neisseria sp. HMSC070F02
GAGCTAAGGCGAGGCAACGCCGTACTGGTTTAAACTTAATCCACTATACCACGTTGTCTTTATTGGCTTTATCAATAAACAGGATAAGACCTGAAAAAAAGCCGATACGCCTTTTTGGTGTACCGGCTTTGCCATACCGTTCTGCTTCAGACGGCATTGCTTCATTTTGCCTTTAATGCCTCTTCATCCAGCGATTTCAACCATTCCAGCTTTTCGCCGATTTTGATTTCCAACCCGCGCGGGACGGGTTGGTAGAAGTCCGGTTCGTCCAAGCCGTCGGGCATATAGCTTTCGCCGGCGGCGTAGGCGTTCGGTTCGTCGTGGGCGTAGCGGTATTCGCGTCCGTAGCCCAATTCCTTCATCAGCTTGGTCGGGGCGTTGCGCAGGTGGACGGGCACTTCGTCGCTAGCGTTTTCTTTGACGAAGTGGCGCATTTGGTTGTATGCCTTGTAGCCCGCGTTGGATTTCGCGGCGGCGGCAAGATACAATACCGCTTGCGCCAAAGCCAGTTCGCCTTCGGGCGAGCCTAAGCGTTCGAAGGTGGCGGCGGCATCGTTGGCGATTTGGAAGGCGCGCGGGTCGGCAAGCCCGATGTCTTCCCAAGCGATACGCACGATGCGGCGGGCGAGGTAGCGCGGGTCGGTGCCGCCGTCGAGCATACGGCAGAACCAATACAGCGCGGCGTTCGGATGCGAACCGCGCACGGATTTGTGCAGGGCGGAGATTTGGTTGTAGAAACTCTCGCCGCCTTTGTCGAAACGGCGGATTTGCGCCCCGAGACTGTCGGCGAGAAATTCGGCGGTTAAGTTTTTCAGACGACGTGTATCGGCGGCGCGTAAAAGTTGTTCCAACAAATTCAACAATCTGCGCGCATCACCGTCGGCGGTATTGACGAACAGCTCCTGCGCGTCGGCTTCAATCGTGAAATCCCGGTATTCGGGCAAAGCCAAAACTTTGGCAACCAGCTTTTTGAGGCCGTCTGAAGACAAGGGCTGCAAAACATACACCTGCGCGCGGCTCAACAGCGCGGGATTGACTTCAAACGACGGATTTTCCGTCGTCGCACCAATAAAGGTTAGCAAACCGCTTTCGACATGCGGCAAAAACGCGTCCTGCTGCGCCTTGTTGAAGCGGTGGACTTCATCGACAAACAAAATCGTCGCGCGTCCCTGCTGCAAAGCGATTTCGGCTTTATCGATTGCCTCGCGGATGTCCTTCACGCCGGAAAACACGGCGGAAACAGGCAAAAACTGGGCATTGAAACTCTGCGCCAAAATCCGCGCCAACGTCGTCTTGCCCACGCCCGGCGGCCCCCACAGCAACATAGAATGCGGCTTGCCGCCTTCTACCGCCACGCGCAAAGGTTTACCTTCGCCGATGAGGTGTTCCTGCCCCACCACGTCGTCAAGCGTATGCGGACGCAATCGTTCGGCAAGCGGCGCGTCGGGTTCTCGGGCAAACAAATCGGTCATAACGGCTCCGTCAACAGGTTTTCAAACAATATGATTATACGGCAGGGAACGGCGGCGTGCCGCATACGGATTCCGCCCCTCCGTTTGCCTTAAGCCGATATTAGGCGCATACTGGAAAAGACGAGAGACTTCACACAATATATCCGGCACGGAGACCGATTCCGCACCGGCATGACAATACCCAAATCAGCGTTTCAATTAAACATTAAGGAGACTAAAATAGAAAATTTGCTTTATCTACCATTGCTTTGTTGATTCAATCGGCATTATGTTTTGAGGCGGAAGCCCATGAATATACTAATATTCAAGAGATGGAATGGGTGTCTTTATTTTCTGATCCGCAAAAAGACGATGATAGTCTTATAACCCTTAAAGATGAAAAAATCACTGTAAAAAACTATATTGTGCCTTGGTGGAAAAAAGGTGAAAACTTTAGAAAATTAGAACTTATTACCACTGGTAAAAATGATAATGGAAATTTAACGGTAAATGGAATTTACGGCATCCAATCTTTTGCAGACCCGCAATTAGGATATACGCCTGAATTATCGGTGAAAAGCAATAATGATATTCTATTTAAAAATAATCTCCAATCTATTGACGTGAAGCCCCATTCCGGAAATATCCATTTGGATGCCAAAGGAAAAATTCAATTTAATTTGAAGTTCCCGATGTTGATGGGGTACAAGATGTAGCCAGTGGAAAAAAATACCGACAAACAATAGTGCCTTAGTGCGGTATGTCAACACTATCAGCCCCCCGATGAAAATGACAAAGGCAGCATATCCTTTCATTCAAAAACAGGCAATTTGTTCAATATGAACGTTAACGTTCATAAAGACACACACCATTTCGGTATTCACAACCTCAACAATACCGATGTTCATCTGACTGCCGAAGACAGCGATAATGTGATTGAGATTAAAGGGGAACTCGCCGACCCTATGCCGACAGGAAATGTTGAGAGTACAAGTTTTTTAAGGGGCATTGAAACGGCTTTTAAATCCAATACCGTATTAACGGGGAATAACAATAAAATATCCATCGCCACTGAGGGCAAGGGCTTGGGATTGGGCGTAAATGGTCTCCAGTCCAACTCCCCCTATTCCGGACACACGACGGGCATTTTCATCAATAATCAATCAAGCGACCTTACCCAACCTTCCCTTGATGGCATCAGCACCATCAAACTCAAAGCCGTCAAGGGAAATAATGAAGTTGATTTAAATGTAAAAAACCACGCCTCCGTAAAAGGCATTATCGCGTCGCATTCTGCAAAAGCAACGCTTGAAGCCGAAGGGGACAATATTGTCCAGGTTAAAAATCCGGACACCAATACGGCTTTAATCGATGCTTTGAAAAAACAATACCCCAATGCTTCGAAAGAACTATACAGGGTGGGGGTTCAATCCACGACTGGAACAGTACGCATTTCGCCAAACGGCAAAATCGCATTAACGGAATTGAAAACTTTTGGAATTGTACAAAACGGCATTTGCGTCAGTTTATAGTGGATTAACAAAAACCAGTACGGCGTTGCCTCGCCTTAGCTCAAAGAGAACGATTCTCTAAGGTGCTGAAGCACCAAGTGAGTCGGTTCCGTACCATCTGTACTGTCTGCGGCTTCGTCGCCTTGTCCTGATTTAAATTTAATCCACTATAACGGCATTTCCAAAGGGCATTTTAAGCCGTATTTGAGAGAATGCGGATGGCGTTTTCAGTGTTTTCAGCGTGATAAAATTCAAATTTCTATTTTAAAACAATCAGCAAAGCAGGATTTATTTCAGTTGTCCGAGACAACGGGCGGCTGCACCGCCTGCACTCCCCATACTTTTTCAATGCACTCGAGCAGGAGTGAGACGTGGGGATTATCCTCGTATTCTTCCGCATAAATGAAATTGAGCGGCATACTGTGGCGGCACGATTCGATAATAGCCACGCCCGCGCCTTCTTTTGCCGCCGCTTCGGCTTTGTTTCCCGGCACCATTGCCACACCTATACCGCCTGCAACCAAATCGATAATGGTTTGGGGGTAGTCGCACAAGATCTGTTTTTTGGGTGAGAGCCGGTTGCTGCGCCAAAACTGGTGCAGGTGCTTCCTACTTCCGGACACGCCCGACATTTCTATCCATACGCATTCTTGCAGGCTCTGCGGAAGGGAGCGGGTCAGATGGGGATATTGGCTTTGCGGGCAAATCAGCGCGTAGGTCAGGTTTTGCAGGAATACGCTGCGGATGCCGCGTTGGGCGGCGTTGCCGAGTATAAAGCCGCCGTGCAGGGTTTTGTGTTGGATGCGCGAGAGGATTTCGCCGCTCATTCCGTATTGGATGTGCAGGCGCGTTTTGGGGGCTGTTTGACCGATATTGTCCGTCAGCGCGACGAGCTTTGCCGAATCGATGGGGTGGATAATGCCCAAACTGGTCTCTTCCGAATAATCGCCTGCCAGCGTTTTGGCAAAATACTCCAACTTGTGTTTGTATTGCAGCAGGGATTCCGCTTCGGGCAACAGTATTTCGCCCGCCCGCGTCAATACCATGCCTTTCCCCGTGCGCCTGAACAGCGGCGTGCCGACATATTCTTCAAGGGCTTTAATTTGGGCGGAAACGGCAGGCTGGGAAAGGAAAAGTCGTTTGGCGGCTTGGGTAAGGTTGCCCTCGTGCGCGACGGCGACAAATGATTTTAATTGTACGGCATCCATATATCCCTCCTTGTGCGGATGTTTTCTATATTTGTGCAATCGAAATCTTTTAGGCGGATTGTTGCTGAAAATTAACTTTTTAATCAAGTGGTTTGTAAATTGTATCAATTTTCCGGATGATGGTTATTAAAAAAAAAGATTGGTTTTATTGCCTGTTTGGGCTTTAAATGGGGTTACGGCTTCCGAACGCAGCCCGTATCAAAAAGAAAAGTCATGCGCCCCTTTTACGAGGCGCGATATATAAGGAGGAAGGTTATGGAAAAACATAATGGGACTTATCGGGATTTGCACCGTCCGGCTTCGGAATTTGCGACGCGGGACGAATATTTGGAACATGAATTGCAGATTATGCAACCAAAACGCTGGCGGCCCAACCTGCCCTTTCGCGATTACCGCTTCGAGTGGGAGGATTTGATTCCTGCGATGGCGGGAACGATTGGAAAAGTGGTGATGGTGGGGGCGGTGGCGGCGGCGTTTGCCGCACCTTTGGGGCTGCCTGACAGCTTTGTACTGGAAAATGTGCGCTATGAGCTTTTAATCGCCGCCGCGTTTATCTTATTGGTATCGGGCTTTTTTCTGCCCGGCGCCAACCTGCCCGGTACGCACGGGCCGCTGATTCCGATGATTCCCATCGTTGTGTCGGCAGGCGGGCATCCTTTGGCGTTCGGCATTTCGATTGCGGTTTTAGGTCTGCTGATGGCTTTATTTCGCGGCGGCAGTATTATGGCGAAGCTGACAAGCAACGGCGTATGCGGCGGATTATTACTCTATTTGGGCTTTATCGGCACGACGGGGCAGGTAAAAAAATTGTTTTCGTGGGCAGGCGGTTTTAATATGCCCTACATCGCTTTTACCGTCATTATTGTAACGATTGTGATGTACGCTTTGTTGGAGCATTGGAAAAAACGCTGGTTAGCCGTGCCTTTGGGATGCTTGATTGCCGGTGTGGTGGCATTTGCATTGGGTGCGCCGTTTGAGTTTCACACCGCCCCCGGCCTGCCTCCAATGAGTCCTGCTTATTGGTGGGGTGAAAACAGCGGCTGGCATCTGGGGTTGCCGACGGCAGAAAGTTTTTTGGTTGTCTTTCCATTTGCGGTATTGGCTGTTGCAATGTGGTCGCCCGATTTTTTAGGACATCAAGTGTTCCAAAAAATCAGCTATCCGGAAAAAACCGATAAGGTATTGATGAATATAGACGACACCATGACAAGTTGTTCTGTCCGTCAAGCAGTGGGTTCTATTTTAGGGGGTGCAAATTTTACCTCTTCTTGGGGAACTTATATCGTACCGGCATCGATTGCCAAACGCCCCATTCCGGGCGGTGCGGTTTTAACGGCGGTTTTATGTATTATCGCCGGGTTATGGGGCTATCCGATGGACTTGGCGATTTGGCAGCCGGTATTGAGCGTAGCCTTGGTCGTAGGCGTATACTTACCGCTTTTGGAAGCGGGCATGGAAATGACGCGCAAAGGCAAAACCACCCAATCCGCCGCCATCGTGGTGTTCTCTTCCGCCTTGGTCAATCCGGTTTTCGGCTGGGCGTTGACGATGCTGTTGGATAATTTGGGCTTAATCGGCTGCAAAGAGCGCAGTGCGCAATTAGGTTTCGCCGGACGCGTGTTGATACCCGCAGTAGGTTTCTTGATCTTGTGTGTGGCGATGGGTGCGGTCGGGATGCTGCCCGGTATCCCGCCGTTTTTGGAACACTTCAAATCTTTGGGCTAGGCTGAAATCGGAAATGCCGTCTGAACCGCTTTCAGACGGCATTTTTGCAAACAGGCAAAATGACGGCGGCGGGATTTTTTATTTTCCCGATTGAAGTATAATGTTGCCGGGCTTCAACCGGATATTCAAAACGGTTTGTTCCAACACTCGGAACGGCGCATAAAACGCCGCCCTTCGCGTTATCCCGAACGGGGCGGCTAATCAGATTCTATCGCCATAAAAGGCGGGGTTTCAACCGAAAAGGAATTGAGATGAATAAAACCTTGTCTATTTTGCCGGCGGTAATCTTACTCGGCGGCTGCGCCGTCGGCGGCGGTAACACATTCGGCAGCTTGGACGGCGGCACGGGTATGGGCGGCAGTATCGTCAAAATGGCGGTCGAGAGCCAATGCCGCGCGGAATTGGACAGGCGCAGCGAATGGCGTTTGACCGCGCTGGCGATGAGTGCCGAAAAACAGGCGGAATGGGAAAACAAGATTTGCGCTTGCGTCGCCCAAGAAGCCCCCGAACGGATGACCGGCAACGATGTGATGCAGATGCTGGATCCGTCCACGCGCAATCAGGCACTTGCCGCCCTGACCGCCAAAACGGTTTCCGCCTGCTTCAAACACCTGTACCGCTAACCTTCTTCAGACGGCATGAGGCAGATGCCGTCTGAATCCGTTTTCCTGCAATTTCGACAGACGAGAAAAATCATGAAATATATCAGCACGCGCGGCGAAACCGCACACAAACCGTTCAGCGAAGTTTTATTGATGGGGCTTGCCCCCGACGGCGGCCTGATGCTGCCGGAACATTATCCGCAAATCGGGCGCGAAACCTTGGACAAATGGCGCGGTTTAGCTTATCCCGAATTGGCGTTTGAAATTATGCGCCTGTTTGTTACGGATATTCCGGAGGACGATTTGCGCGACATTCTGAACCGTACTTACACGGAAGCGGCGTTCGGTACTAAGGAAATCACCCCCGTCCGCACGCTTTCAGACGGCATCAAAATCCAAGCCTTGTCCAACGGCCCGACGCTGGCGTTCAAAGATATGGCAATGCAGTTTTTGGGCAATGCGTTTGAATATGTTTTAAACAAAGAAGGCAAAAAACTCAATATCTTGGGCGCGACCAGCGGCGATACGGGTTCGGCTGCGGAATATGCCTTGCGCGGCAAAAAGGGCGTGAACGTATTTATGTTGTCGCCCGACGGCAAAATGAGCGCGTTCCAACGCGCGCAAATGTACAGCCTGCAAGACGGGAATATCCACAATATCGCCGTGAAGGGAATGTTTGACGACTGTCAGGATATTGTGAAGACGGTGCAGAACGATGCCGCGTTCAAGGAAAAATACCATATCGGTACGGTCAACTCGATTAACTGGGGACGCATCGTCGCGCAAGTGGTTTATTACTTTGCGGGCTATTTCAAGGCGACGCAAAGCAATGACGAGCAGGTCAGCTTCTGCGTGCCGAGCGGCAACTTCGGCAACGTTTGCGCGGGACACATCGCCAAACAAATGGGCCTGCCTGTCCGCCGCCTGATTGTCGCGACCAATGAAAACGATGTATTGGACGAGTTTTTCAAAACCGGCGCGTACCGCCCGCGCAACAGCGCGCATACTTATGTTACCTCCAGCCCGTCGATGGACATTTCCAAAGCGTCCAACTTCGAGCGTTTCGTGTTCGACCTGATGGATCGCGATCCTCAGGAAATCAATACGCTGTGGGCGGAAGTAGCGGCGGGCAAGGGCTTTGACCTGCGATTTGCCTTGGACAAAGTCGGCGGCAAATACGGCTTTACTTCCGGCAAGTCCACCCACGCCGACCGCCTCGCCACTATCAAGCAGGTTTACGGGCAAGACCAAGAACTCATCGACCCGCACACTGCCGACGGCGTAAAAGTCGCCCGCGAAGTGCGCGAAGAAGGTGAAACGGTGGTTTGTTTGGAAACCGCGTTGGCGGCGAAATTCGATGCGACCATACGCGAAGCCGTCGGCGATGTCGCCATTCCGCGCCCCGCCGCGCTGGAAGGTTTGGAAACATTGCCGCAGCGCGTGCAAACCGTGCCGAACAGTGCGGATGCGGTAAAAGGCATCATCGAACAAACCCTTGCCTGATGTTCCGTACAGGGGCATTCCGTCCGAACTTAAGATTGAAAGAAAATGACCTTACCTATGCAGGAAACCCGTTTTTCCATACTGCTAGACGAATTGGCGGCAAAACAGAAGGCAGCCATCGCCCCCCACCTGCTTGCCGACGGGAGCAAGGTATGGATACGCAAAGCAGGCAGGCACAATGCGCGATGGCGTTACGCGCTGCTCGGTATGGTTGCCCGATATTTGAAACTGGGGGTGTTGAAGCCGGTTCCCAGCCTCGGCGGCGAGCCTGCCATTGCAACCGAATCAAAACGCCTGTACGAATTGCGCGCGGCGGGGATAGCCGTTCCCGAATTGCTCGCCGTCAGGAAAAATGCCCTTATGTTCGGAAATTTGGAAGGTATCCCGCTCGATACGCAAATCCGCCAAGAAGCCGAAGCCGGAAAGGCGGACGCTTGGCTTGCCGGTTTGGAAGCCATTGCACGCGTGCATAAAAAACAGCAGTTCCTCAGTCAGGCGTTTGCACGAAATATGATGTCGGACGGAAAAAACATCAGCTTTTTGGATTTTGAAGACGACCCTTCCGAGGTCCTGACCATAGCGCAATGCCAAGCCCGCGATTGGCTCTGCTACATTCATTCGACCGCGCTGATATTGAAAAACGGCGGACTGCTGGAAGCGGCTGCGGAAAAATGGGGCGGCGTATTGTCGGATCAGCCTGCCGAAATACAAAAGCTGATTGCCGCCACCGTCAAACCGATCCTCCCGATCCGCAGGCTGGAACACCCACGCTGGGGACGGGACGCACTCAGGCTGGCAGCCTCGATTTCCCTGATTTCCCTTGCCGATATGCCGCCATAAGCCGCCGCCCGCCCCGCGATGCCGTCTGAAGCCCTTCAGACGGCATATAACCAACGCGCATCAAGCATTGTCGCAACCATCCGTTTCGTTTAGAATTTTGGCTTTATCCCGAATCGGGCAGACATTTCCACTCTGCCGCACCTCCCGAACAAGCACTATCCATTTCTTTTACTGACAGGAAACCCAAATGGCAGCATTCAATACCCAAAAAGTATTGTCCGTACACCACTGGACAGACGCATATTTTACCTTTACCTGCACCCGCGACGAATCGTTGCGCTTTGAAAACGGACAGTTCGTTATGGTCGGATTGATGGTGGACGGCAAGCCGCTGATGCGCGCATACAGCGTCGCCTCCGCCAACTGGGAAGAACACCTCGAATTTTTCAGCATTAAAGTCCAAGACGGTCCGCTGACCAGCCGCCTGCAACACCTCAAAGTCGGCGACGACGTGTTAATCAGCAAAAAACCGACCGGAACTCTGGTTGCCGGCGACCTGAATCCGGGCAAACACCTTTACTTGTTGAGCACCGGTACCGGCATCGCCCCTTTCTTGAGCATCACCAAAGACCCCGAGATTTACGAGCAATTTGAAAAAATCATCCTCGTACACGGCGTGCGCTACAAAAAAGATTTGGCGTACTACGACCGCTTTACCAAAGAATTGCCCGAACACGAATACCTCGGCGACTTGGTTAAAGAAAAACTGATTTACTACCCAATTGTTTCCCGAGAAGACTTTGAACACCACGGCCGCCTGACCGACCTGATGGTAAGCGGCAAGCTGTTTGAAGACATCGGCCTGCCCAAAATCAACCCACAAGACGACCGCGCCATGCTGTGCGGCAGCCCCGCGATGCTGAAAGACACCTGCAAAGTTTTGGACGATTTCGGACTGACCGTCTCTCCGAAAACAGGCGTGCGCGGCGATTACCTGATTGAGCGCGCATTTGTGGATCAATAAGCTGCTTGAAAATGCCGTCTGAACGGCATCAGCGATAAAAAAACCCGAATCCTGCCAATCAGGATTCGGGGTTTTTATAGTGGGTAAAAATTAGAAATGCACATTTCCGTCATTCCAACACAGGTGGGAATCCGGACTTACCTGTTTCATTATCGTTTGAAAATAAAAGAGAAACCAAACATATAGATTCCCGCTTGCGCGGGAATGACGACGGTGTTTTGCCGTAGCCAAAGCAGAAAAACATCCCTATTGTCATTTCATTATGATATGACAATAGGATGTTAAAAATTAATTATCATTATATGATTGATATATAAGAAAAACTGTCCCAATAAGAAATGTTATGCAGAAAATAAAATGAAAAGGATGGTTTTCATTGAAAATGGTTGTTCTGCCACCGTCATACACAGAGCCAGTATTTGGAAAAAAATGATCCATATTGACATCATTATTCCATTTGTCGCATAAATCCACTTTTTAATTTTTTCCACATTAATATAATCTCTTATTTAATAAAATCAAAATAAAAATCAAATGCCTAACAATTCGATCTCAAATTTTGAACGCCAACGTGTTTGAGCGGTAACAATACATACTTTAAGTTTGCAATCCTTCATCGTCTTATTTTTGTTTTCATCAACTATACGTCTAAAGCAACGCCGTCCGTCATTGTTCGGACGGCATTTTTTCAGACTGCATTTTCCCCCGTTTGTGAAGGCGCAGGGCGTTGCCCAAAACCGCCAGCGAACTGAAGCTCATACCCAGTGCGGCTATCCACGGTTGGACATAGCCCAAAACGGCAAGCGGTACGGCAATGATATTGTACGCGCCCGCCCATATCAGGTTTTGCCGGATAATATGGCGGGTGCGCCGCGCCTGATCGAGCAGGTGGGCGACGGTACGCAAATCTTCGTTCAATAACACAATGTCCGCGCCGTCCCTCGCAATATCCGTCCCGCCCGCTGCGGCGGCGGATACGTCTGCCTGCGCCAAAACGGGCGCGTCGTTGATGCCGTCGCCTATCATCAGCACTTTTTTCCCTTCTTTTTGCAAGGCTTTGACGTATTCCAGCTTGTCCTCGGGCATGGCTTGGGCGCGGTAGTGCGTGATACCCAGGGCGCGGGCGGTTTCGGCAACGGCGGTTTCGCGGTCGCCGCTGAGGATGTGCAGGGTCAGGTTTTTGCCTGCCAACTGCCGCACCGCCTCCGCCGCGCTGTCTTTCAAGGGGTCGGTCAGGTAGAACACGGCTTGGAAACCGCTTTGACTGCCGAGGTAAACCGCGCTGCCGCCGCCTTCTGTTTGCGGTTCTTTACCTGAAATTTCGGCGACATAGGATGCCCTGCCCAATGCCCAAACCTGTGTTTCGCCGTTGACGGTCAGTTGCGCGCCCACGCCTTCGCCGATGCGGTTGAGGCGTTGTTTAATAGCAATGTCGGGGACGCTGCCGCCTGAAATGCGGCAGTTGAGGATGGCGCGCGCGAGCGGGTGTTCGGACTGCTGTTCCAAACTTTGCGCCACTGCCAGCACTTGGGCTTCGGTCATGCTGCCGAGCAGTTCAATCCGGCGGACGGCGGGATTGCCTTGGGTCAGCGTGCCTGTTTTGTCGAAAATGATGTCGGTGGTTTGGGCGAGGGTTTCGATTGCCTGCTTTCCGCCGATTAAAATACCTTCGCGCGCCAGCGTACCGGTAGAAGCTGCCAGCGCGGTCGGCGTGGCAAGCGATAAGGCGCAGGGGCAGGTAATGACCAGCAGGGCGACGGTAATCCACAATGCGGTGTGCGCGTCGGCGTACAGCGTCCAGCCGATGAAGACTGGGACGGCAAGCAGGAGTTCGCCGAATATGAAAGACGAGGCATATTGTTCCGCCAACTCGGCGGTGCGCGGTTTTTGCGCCAAGGCGCGGTCGAGCAGGCGGACGATGTGCGACAGTCGCGTGCCGCCGCCGGTGCGGTCGGTGCGTATAATCAGGGGGCTTTGCGTGTTGAGTGTACCTGCGGTTACTTTTTCAGACGGCATTTTGGCGACGGGCAGGCTCTCGCCGGTCAGCATAGATTCGTCAACCGTGCTTGCGCCTTCCAGCACCGTGCCGTCAACGGGGATGGTTTCGCCCGGTTTGACCAGCACGATATCGCCCGCCTTCAATTTGACGACAGCTGCCTCGCAGGTTTCCTGCGTATCGGGGTAATCGGGCATATGATGGCAAAACGCAGGAATCAGCTTCACCAGCCTTTCGGCGGCATCGCCTGCCTTGCGTCGGGCAATGTGTTCCATAAAGCGTCCGCCCAGCAGGAAAAACAGCAGCATGGCTATGGATTCGAAATACATCCCCTGCCCCGCATTGGTCGCAAGGCTGTAAACGCCGGCGATAAAGGTCATGATGATGGCGACGGTAATCGGCGTATCCATGCCGACGCGGCGGTTTTTCAAGTCGCGCAGCGCGCCTTGATAAAACGGGACGGCGCAATAGAATACGACGGGCAGCACCATTAAAAAGCCGCCCCAATGGAGGATTTGCAGGAAATCGGGTTCGATGTCGCCGCCGTAAAGGTAGGTCGGCAGCGCGAACATCATCGTCTGCATCATCCCCAGCCCGGCAACGGCGAGGCGGACGATGTATTGTTTGCGTTCTTTTTGGTTGGCGGCTTCGATTTTTTGCGCGTCATAGGGTGCGGCGGTGTAGCCTATCTGCCTGATTTTCAACAGAATGTCGGAAAGGCGGATTTTGCCGTCGTCCCAGACGACGCGGCAGCGGTGCGTGCTGTAATTGAGGTCGATGCGGACGATGCCGTCTGTACGCAAAAGCTGCTGTTCGATCAGCCAGACGCAGGCGGCGCAGGTGATGCCGCCGAGCATTAAAACCGCCTCGCGCGTGCCGCCGTGGGTTTCCACAAAGTCGGACTGGACTTCGGGCAGGTCGTACAGGCGGATTTGGTCGAGGATTTCTTGGGGCGGCAGCTCGGTTTTTTGCGCGTCGGCGGTGCGTTGTTTGTAATAACTGCCCAAGCCCGCGTCAATAATGCTTTGTGCGACCGCCTGACAGCCGGCGCAGCAGGTTTCGCGGTCTTCGTTTTCGTAACGGACAGTCAGATGCAGGTTTTCGGGAACATCCAGACCGCAGTGGAAACAGGTTTTTTTCATGGCATTTCGGTTTCGTCTGTGTTTGGTGCGGCGGCACAAGACTCGGCAATGGCTTCGCGCAGTGCGTCTATACCGGTATTTTCAGCAACGGAAATGCGGACGGCGGCAATTTTTCCCGCAGCGTCGCGCCATATGCCCGTGTTTTGTTCTTCAGACGGCAGCAGGTCGGTTTTGTTGTACACCTTGATGCACGGAATATCGCCGGCATGGATTTCTTGCAGTACGTTTTCCACGTCTTCAATCTGCTGTCCGCTGTTCGGAGCGGCGGCATCGACGACGTGCAGCAGCACATCGGCTTGCGCGGTTTCTTCCAGCGTGGCGGAAAAGGCGGAAATCAGTTTGTGCGGCAGATCGCTGACGAATCCGACGGTATCGGTCAGGATGATGCTGCATTCGGGACTGATGTACAGCCGCCGCGCCGTGGTGTCGAGTGTGGCGAAAAGCTGGTCTTTCGCATATATGCCCGACTTGGTCAGCCGGTTGAACAGGCTGGATTTGCCGACATTGGTATAGCCGACCAGCGCAAACGTTTTGATTGTGCCCGATTCGCGGGACTTGCGGCGCAGGGCGCGCTGTTTTTTGAGGTTGGCAAGCTGTTTTTTCAAGGCGTTGATTCGATGGGCGATCAATCGGCGGTCGGTTTCCAGTTTGGTTTCGCCCGGCCCTTTCATGCCGATACCGCCGCGCTGGCTCTGCAGATGGCCGTAACCGCGTATCAAGCGTCCCGCCAAATGGCTCAATTGCGCCAACTCGACTTGCAGCCTGCCTTCCTGCGTGCGGGCGCGGCGGGCGAAAATCGCCAAAATCAACCCTACCCTGTCCAATACGCGGCATTGGAGGATTTTTTCCAAATTGCGTTCCTGCGTGGGCGTAAGTTCGTGGTTGAATACGACCAAATCGATGCCGTCTGCGGCAACTGCTTCCGACAGCTCCGCCGCCTTGCCCGTGCCGACAAACAGCGCGGTGTGCGGACGGTCGCGTTTGGCGGTCTCCACGATGACGGGATTGCCGCCCGCCGCCTTGACCAGCTCGACGGCTTCCGCCAATGCCGTCTGAAAGCCGTTCAGACGGGCGGCGCTGCTGCCCGTACCGTCTTTGTCCAACATTACGCCCACCAGCATGACGCGTTCGGGTTGCGCTTGGGTACTGCCGTTGCCGCCTGTTCTGCCTGTCATGTATTCAATCCTGTAAATAAAGGGTTACGCCTCGTTCCGTTTCTCCTTCCGGTGCAAGCGTGATGCGGCTGCCCGCCATTCCGTCAACGCTGAAGACGATGCCGCCCGCCTCGTGCCTTCCTATGGACAGGCGGCTGCCGGGTCGCTGCCGGTAGGTATAACGGGTACACGCTTCCAAACACCAGCGTCCGCGCCAGTGGATGAAATATTTTTCGCCTTTTCTAACCGCAAGTGTCTCGCCGCCGTTTACCTCAAAATAAGGGTAATCGGGTTTTCGGGTTCTAAACTGCCATTTCGCCTGCGCGCGCCGTCCGTTGCGGACATAGTCGAATACCGCCGTATAAAGCGTACCGTATTCCAAAGGCTTGAGCGGGAAAAGCGCGAATTGGTACGCGGTCAGCCTGCCGTTGGGGTCGTTGCCGGCGGTTAAAACCCTGACGGGGCGGATTTCGTTTTTACCCTGATACAGCTTGAAACTTTTCATCGTAATTTTGCCTGCCGCCTCGGAAAAATCAATGCTGGCAGGATTGCCCGTGATTTCATATTCCGGCACGGGGTCTGGACGCTCGCCGTGGAAATAAGGCAGTGCGCCGTTGCCGACGGGATAGGCTGTATAGAGCAGCTCCTGTGCGGGCATGGCTTCGTCGGTGTACACGACCGCACCGTTATGGCAGGCGTTGCGGTAATATTTCCGTCCTGCTTCCGGCTGATTTCTGCCTTGGGCGCAATGCCGCTCAAACCTGCCGTTGCCCTGATTGAATACGAGAACGGTTTTACCGTTTTCGCGCACAAATGCCGCTCCTGCCTCATCCGTATGGCGGTCAAGTAGGGAAAGGCGGTGGTAGATTGCGCTCATTAATCCGTCCACTTGGCGTTGCTGCGTGCGGATGTCGCTGTCGGACGATTCGGCGGCTTCCTCTTCCGTGCTGATGTTTTCATGCACGCCGTTGTAGAGATACCCGGCAAGGCGTGTGCGTTCGGTCAGCTTTTGTGCGGTGTAGTGCGGATTGTCGGGATGGTGTTCGCCGTGTCCGTCTTCGGGATTGAGCGTGAGATAGCGTGCGTGCCTGCGGGCGGAATTTTCCAAAACCGGCGCGTGTGCCAGCTTGTGCAAACCGATTTGGGCGCGGATGCGGTTGAGGTAGTGCAGCGCATCGCCGCCGTCCCTGATTTGCGGTGCGGACGGATAGACAAGTTCGCCCGCGGGCAGGGATTGGTTTTGGGTATGATAGAAAACGCCTGCCGCCGAACCCAACAGGAGCAGCCGAATAAAAAGGGATTTCATAATGCCGTCCTCCCGACGCGGCAACGGGGTGTTTTATCAAAACGGCAAACTTGCCAATGCGGTTTCCGATTGCAGATTGCCAAACCGACAAACCTTTCCCCGTGCCGATGCCGAACCCGATGCCGTCTGAACCTTCAGACGGCATCGGGTGTTTATTTGTCCACTCGGATGGGTGCAGGTTCGTATTGTGTCGATTCGTCCCCGTAATACAGCACGCCGAGTTTGATGGGGATTCTGCCCTGCGATTTGCGGTGGGCGTTGGAATCACGCAAGGAATAGGCGCAGCCGCAATATTCCTGCTGGTAGAAGTTTTCGCGTTTGCTAATTTCAATCATACGCGCGCTGCCGCCGCCTTTGCGCCAGTTGAAATCCCAATACACCACATCATCGTAAGGCGCGGCGGCGCGGCGGCCACAGTCGTTAATCTGGTTCATGTTTTTCCAACGGGAAATGCCCAGCGAGCTGGTGAAGACGGGGAACCCATGTTCATGCGCGTATTGCGCGGCTTTTTCAAAACGCATATCGAAACACATGGTGCAGCGGATGCCGCGTTCCGGCTCAAACTCCATGCCTTTGGCTTTGGCAAACCATTCTTTGCGGTCGTTTTCGTAGTCGTCGTCTTTATCGATGAAAGGGATGCCGAACTTTTCCGCAAAGCGCACGTTTTCCTCTTTTCGGAGCATATATTCTTTGTGCGGATGGATATTGGGATTGTAAAAATAAATGGTGTAATCAATGCCGCTGGCCAGCATGGCTTCCATCACTTCGCCGCTGCACGGGGCGCAGCAGGAATGCAGCAAGACTTTTTTATGTCCGCCGGGCGGGACGAGTATGGGGCGGTCGATGTCGGTAACGATGCGTGTTGTGTCCATAGTTTCAAATAGATGTTCTGTTTGGTGCAAACGGCTATTTTATCAGAGCCGCCGCATGTGAAACAGAGTGTCAGGGCATCAACCCGAGCTGCCTGAACGAGCAGACGCTCCGGGAGGTTACGATAAAATGGTCGAGCAGCGACACATCGACCAGCGACATGGCCTGTGCCAGCCGCCTTGTGAACATGATGTCTTCCTGCGAAGGTTCGGGCGAGCCGCCCGGATGGTTGTGCGCAATAATCAGGCTGTCGGCATATTCGTCCAATGCCAGTTTGACGATTTCGCGGATGTAAATCGTGTTTTCCGCAACCGTACCGCGCGACAGCTCTCTGACCGCAATCAGTTGGTTTTGGCGGTTCAGCAGCAGCGCGACGCTGACTTCGACTTTTTCCTGCCCCAAATGAAAGCGTAAATAATCGGCAACGGTATCCGGATCGGACAGGACGATGCTCTCCTGCAATTCTTCCGCCAATATCCGCCGCCCGATTTCCCTGACTACGGCAAACTGTGTGAAACTTGCCGTCCCCATCCCTTTGTATGCCGACAGTTTGCCGACCTCCGCGCTCATCAGCCTCCCCAAACTGCCGAACTCCTGCAGCAAATAACGCGCCAAATCAACCGCACTCATTCCGCGCGTGCCGACGCGCAGCAGGATTGCCAAAAGTTCGGCATCACTCAAAGCCGCCGCCCCGCGTTCCAACAGCTTTTCCCTGGGCCTTTCCCCCTCCGGCCATTGCTTGATGCTCATGTTTTCCCTTTTTTAAATAGTCTGAGATGCCGTCTGGAACAAATGTTCCCACACGCCAAATATCCGAAATGCCGTCTGAACCGGATTTCCGCTTCAGACGGCATCTGTATTTCAAAACAGTCTTACGCCGTTTCTTCCAACTCGATTGAAGCCGCCAGAAGCGACAGGCGTGCCATTACGCCGTAAACGTAGAGGCGGTTGTGTTCGTTGTCCACGTCGCAGTCTTTTTCAGAGCGCGGCATACCCAGCGAGTCCCATTGTTCGAATACGCGCTTGCAGGCTTCGGGCGCTTCTTGGGAATTATCGCCGTTACCGGTAGGAATGCTGTTAGACAGCGGAACAAACACCATACCGCCGGCGTTGAGGTTTTCGTCCGCACCGCGCCCTTCGTGTACGCGGAAAAAGCCGCCGATGACGAAGCGGTCCATCATATACACGACGGGTTCGCACACCGCGCCGTTTAAGGTTTCATAAGTATAAATCCCTTCTTGGACAATCACTTCGCTGACTTCCAAGCCTTCTTTGACTTTCGCCATTTTATTGCGGTTTTTACGGTTCAATCCGCGCACTTCGTCGGCGGATTTGACGCTCATCACGCCCATGCCGTAAGTGCCGGCATCGGCTTTGACGATGACGAAAGGTTTGTCGGTAATGCCCGATTCGTCGTATTTGGCTTGAATTTTCGCCAGCACACGTTCTACCGCTTCCGCCAACGCGTCTTCGCCTTCACGCCCTTGGAAGTCCAAACCGCCGATTTTTTCAAAATAAGGGTTAATTTGCCATTCGTCGATGCCGATTAACTTGGCAAATTCGGCGGTAACTTGGTTGTACGCGCCGAAATGATTTGTTTTGCGGCGCGTCGTCCAACCGCCGTGCAACGGCGGCAAAACGGTTTGGCTGATGCCTTTGAGGATGTCGGGAATGCCGGCAGACAAATCGTTGTTCAACAAAACCACGCAAGGCGAAAAGCCGTCTGCAAGATGGACGCGGTCGCGGGTACGCAATAAAGGTTCCAACAGGATTTTGTCGCCCAATGCAGTTTCAAATTCGGTCGGTTCGGTTACTTCCGGATTCAGGCTGCCCAAGCGCACTTCATACCCTGCCGAACGCAAAATCTCGCCGAGGGCGTAAATGTTTTGCAGGTAAAACGTATTGCGCGTGTGGTTTTCGGGAATAATCAATACGGATTTCGCCGTTTCGCAGGCGCGTTGCACCGCATCTTGCGCGGCAACCGCCGCCAGCGGGATAAAGTTGGGATTCAGATTATTGAAGCCGCCGGGGAACAAATTCATATCGATAGACGAAATTTTGTAACCGGCATTGCGTATATCGACCGAACCGTAAAACGGCGGGCGGTGTACGCTCCACTGCGTGCGGAACCACGCCTCGATTTTGGCGTGATTGGACAGGATTTTTGCCTCAAACGCCTGAAGTTGCGCCGAATGTTCGGGCGACATCACCGGTAATTTCATCTTTCGTCTGCCTCTGTGTGTTTTTTGACAAGATGCAGATGATAATGCCTTTGAAAGAATGACGACAAGTATTCTTTCGTATCGAATCATGCTTTAGATATAACTGTTTACTGAAATGGACAATACGTCTAATTTTTTCGTTAAAATTGTTTGCAAAATAACACCGGCTCAAAAATTAGACAAAATTTGTTGCGCGGTATAAAGAATACGTCTAAAATCCGCCCAATCCGCATTACCATTTATCCAAAAGAACAACATCATGACAGCACAAACCCTCTACGACAAACTTTGGAACAGCCACGTCGTCCGCGAAGAAGAAGACGGCACCGTCCTGCTCTACATCGACCGCCATTTGGTGCACGAAGTTACCAGCCCTCAGGCATTTGAAGGCTTGAAAATGGCGGGGCGCAAGCTGTGGCGCATCGACAGCGTCGTCTCCACCGCCGACCACAACACCCCGACCGGCGATTGGGACAAAGGCATCCAAGACCCGATTTCCAAGCTGCAAGTCGATACTTTGGACAAAAACATTAAAGAGTTTGGCGCACTCGCCTATTTTCCGTTTATGGACAAAGGTCAGGGCATCGTACACGTTATGGGCCCCGAACAAGGCGCGACCCTGCCCGGTATGACCGTCGTCTGCGGCGACTCGCACACTTCCACCCACGGCGCATTCGGCGCACTGGCACACGGCATCGGCACTTCCGAAGTCGAGCACACCATGGCGACCCAATGTATTACCGCGAAAAAATCCAAATCCATGCTGATTGCCGTTGACGGCAAATTAAAAGCGGGCGTTACCGCCAAAGACGTGGCGCTCTACATCATCGGGCAAATCGGCACGGCAGGCGGTACAGGCTACGCCATCGAGTTTGGCGGCGAAGCCATCCGCAGCCTTTCTATGGAAAGCCGCATGACTTTATGCAATATGGCGATTGAGGCAGGCGCGCGCTCAGGCATGGTTGCCGTCGACCAAACCACCATCGACTACGTAAAAGATAAACCCTTCGCACCCGAAGGCGAAGCGTGGGACAAAGCCGTCGAGTACTGGCGTACGCTGGTGTCTGACGAAGGTGCGGTATTCGACAAAGAATACCGTTTCAACGCCGAAGACATCGAACCGCAAGTCACTTGGGGTACCTCGCCTGAAATGGTTTTAGACATCAGCAGCAAAGTGCCGAATCCTGCCGAAGAAACCGATCCGGTCAAACGCAGCGGTATGGAACGCGCCCTTGAATACATGGGCTTGGAAGCCGGTACGCCATTAAACGAAATCCCCGTCGACATCGTATTCATCGGCTCTTGCACCAACAGCCGCATCGAAGACTTGCGCGAAGCCGCCGCCATCGCCAAAGACCGCAAAAAAGCCGCCAACGTACAGCGCGTGTTAATCGTCCCCGGCTCCGGTTTGGTTAAAGAACAAGCCGAAAAAGAAGGCTTGGACAAAATTTTCATCGAAGCCGGTTTTGAATGGCGCGAACCGGGCTGTTCGATGTGTCTCGCCATGAACGCCGACCGCCTGACCCCGGGGCAACGCTGCGCCTCCACCTCCAACCGCAATTTTGAAGGCCGTCAAGGCAACGGCGGACGTACCCACCTCGTCAGCCCCGCTATGGCAGCCGCCGCCGCCGTTACCGGCCGCTTTACCGACATCCGCATGATGGCGTAAGTATTTTCAGGCGGTCTTTAAGAATTTGACGCGGCCGTCTGAAATATGTCCCGTAAGGCAGAAACACCTTTAATATTCAAACCAAGGAGTTTAACCATGAACAAACTTTTCATTACCGCCCTGTCCGCCCTCGCCTTGTCCGCCTGCGCCGGCACTTGGGAGGGCGCGAAACAAGACACCGCCCGCAACCTTGACAAAACACAGGCCGCCGCCGAACGCGCCGCCGAACAAACAGGCAACGCCGTCGAAAAAGGCTGGGACAAAACCAAAGAAGCCGTCAAAAAAGGCGGCAATGCCGTCGGACGCAGCATTTCCCATCTCGGCGGAAAAATCGAAAACGCCACCGAATAACCGATTCGCGATGCCGTCTGAAACCGCTTCAGACGGCATCGTCAGCACAAGACGCAAACCCATGAAAGCCTTTACCAAAATTACCGCCATCGTCGCCCCGCTCGACCGCAGCAACGTCGATACCGACGCCATCATCCCCAAACAATTTTTAAAATCCATCAAACGCAGCGGCTTCGGCCCCAATGCCTTTGACGAATGGCGTTACCTCGACCACGGCGAACCGGGCATGGACAACAGCAAACGCCCGTTGAACCCTGATTTCTCGCTGAACCAGCCGCGTTACCAAGGCGCGCAAATCCTGTTGACACGTAAAAACTTCGGTTGCGGCTCTTCACGCGAACACGCCCCTTGGGCATTGGACGACTACGGCTTCCGCGCCGTCATCGCCCCCAGCTTCGCCGACATCTTCTTCAACAACTGCTACAAAAACGGCCTTTTACCTATCGTGTTGACCGAAGAACAGGTTGACCGGCTTTTCAAAGAAGTTGAAGCCAACGAAGGCTATCAGCTCTCCATCGACCTTGCCGAACAAACCCTGGCCACCCCTGGCGGCGAAACATTCACATTCGACATTACCGAACACCGCAAACACTGCCTCTTAAACGGCTTGGACGAAATCGGACTGACCCTGCAACATGCCGATGAAATTCACGCCTTTGAAGAAAAACGCCGCCAAAGCCAGCCTTGGCTGTTTAACGGTTAAAACCTATGCCGTCTGAAGGCCGTTCAGACGGCATTCCTGATAACATATAATTGTTGCGGCTAATGTAAACAGAGGGGCGATAAATTGCTTTCATCTTTTAAGCGGGCTTAGCGACACTCTAAATTAATGCAATAATGCAACTCTCCATTTCAAATAAATTTTTAGATTTTTAATATGCAACAAATTAAATTTATTGACTTATTTTCCGGAATGAGTGGCATCAGGAAAGGATTCGAACAAGCCTGTCGGAAACAGTCGGTTGCTTGCGAATGTGTTTTTACTTCAGAAATCAAACCGGCAGCTTTGGAAGTATTGAAGCAAAACTACCCTGATGAAGTGCCGTATGGAGATATAACGAAAATTGAAACAGGGGATATTCCCGATTTTGACATCCTGTTGGCAGGCTTCCCTTGTCAGGCTTTTTCTTTCGCCGGAAAAAGATTGGGCTTTGAAGATACACGGGGAACGCTTTTCTTTGATGTGGCAAGGATTTTAAAGGCAAAAAAACCAAAAGGTTTTATTTTGGAAAATGTGGAAGGATTGGTGACACACGATAGAAAAGATCCGACACAAAAAATAGGGCGCACCCTGACCGTTATTTTGGAAACCTTGGAAGCATTGGGCTACTATGTTTCTTGGAAAGTTTTAAATGCAAAAGATTTCGGCATTCCCCAAAACAGGAAGCGCATTTATCTGACAGGCAGTTTGAAATCCAAACCCGACTTATCTTTCGAAACAAGCCCAAGTCCGAAATTAAAAAATATTTTGGAATCGGGACTGCCTACTGAAAGCAGCCCTTTCATCAAGAAATTGCTAAAAAAATTTCCCCCGTCCGAACTGTACGGAAAATCAGTAAAAGACAAACGGGGAGGGAAAAACAATATTCACAGTTGGGATATTGAATTAAAAGGCGCAGTAACCGAAGAAGAGAAGCAATTGTTAAATATCCTTCTAAAAGAACGGAGGAAAAAAAATGGGCTTCAGAAATCGGCATAGATTGGATGGATGGGATGCCTTTGACAAAAGCGCAAATTTCAACTTTCTATAAACACCCCAATCTCCAAAATATTTTGGACAGCCTGACAGATAAAGGCTATTTGGTTTTAGAGCATCCGAAACAAAAAATTGGCGGGCAAAGAATCAAAGATGAATCCCTGCCCAAAGGCTACAATATTGTTTCAGGCAAAAAATCTTTTGAAATCAATAAAATATTAGATCCAAACGATGTTGCGCCAACCTTGGTTGCAATGGATATGGAGCACCTTTTCGTCGTTGACAACGGCGGTTTGCGTACACTTACCGGAAAAGAAGGGTTGCGCTTATTCGGCTATCCGGACGATTATTCGTTTGATATTCCCAAAAAAGACAGATGCGATTTATTGGGTAATACCGTTGTCGTCCCTGTGATTAAGGCGGTATCTGAAAGACTTCTGCATACTTTATAAACCGACAGGGATAAAATGATAAAACTTACTGCACAACAAATATTTGATAAGTTGCTGGATGAAGAAAAAATCTTATCGGCCAATGGTCAAATTAGATTTTTCTTAGGCGATGTGGATATTATCGTCAAACAAAAAGATGTTGTCGGCAACATCATTCAGGAATGGCTCGGCGGATGATTGAGAAAAAGGGAAATTGAATTTGATGTTTCAACCAATACCCAAATGCCTCCCGATTTCTTTTTAAATAAAAAAGACCGCAGCAGAGAATTGTTGGAAGTAAAGGCGTTCAACCGAAATGCCGGCCCGGGTTTTGATATTGCAGATTTTAAAATGTATTCTGATGAAATCATTCATAAGCCCTATATGCTGGATGTAGACTATTTAATATTCGGTTACGATATGGACGACAACGGCAATGTAACCATCAAGGATTTATGGCTTAAAAAAGTATGGCAAATTACGAGAAGCATGGATGGGTGGGCAATTAATCTTCAAGTCAAAAAAGGCGTGGTGCATAAAATCCGCCCGGGTGTTTGGTACAGCATAAATAAAAAGAATATGCCTATGTTTGAATGCTTGGAAGATTTTGTTTCCGCAATTGAAGAAACCGTTTATCAAAACCCGGCAACACGGCATAACGCATCCTTATGGAAAAAGAAATTTGAGGAAGCCTATAAAAAACACTACAACCGATCGATTTCCATACCTCGTTGGCACGAAATTGCACACAAATACAAAAAGAAATAACCCTTCAACCATCAACCCATAAGGAAACTTGAAATGACCAAACATATCGCCATCCTCCAAGGTGACGGCATCGGCCCAGAAATCGTCGCCGAAACCGTCCGCGTACTCGACAAACTCATCGCCCAAGGCTTGGACGCCAGCTACGAATACGCCCCATTAGGCGGCGAAGCCTACGACGAATACGGCCATCCCTATCCCGAATTTACGCAAAACCTCTGCCGCAAAGCCGATGCCGTCCTGCTTGGTGCAGTCGGTTCTCCTCAATACGACAACCTCGACCGTCCGTTGCGCCCTGAGCGCGGCCTGTTGGCAATCCGTAAGGATTTGAACCTGTTTGCCAATTTGCGTCCTGCTGTTTTATATCCCGAATTAGCCAACGCCTCCACGCTGAAGCCTGAAATCGTTGCCGGTTTGAATATTTTGATTGTGCGCGAACTCACCGGCGACATCTATTTCGGCGAACCGCGCGGCATCCGCGTTCTGGAAAACGGCGAACGCGAAGGCTACAACACCATGAAATACAGCGAAAGCGAAATCCGCCGCATCGCCCACGTCGCTTTCCAATCCGCCCAAAAACGCAGCAAAAAAGTCTGCTCCGTAGGCAAAGCCAACGTTTTGGAAACCACCGAACTGTGGCGCGAAATCTTTGAAGAAATCGGCAAACAATACCCCGATGTCGAACTCTCCCACATGTATGTAGACAACGCCGCCATGCAGCTCGTGCGTGCGCCCAAACAATTCGACGTCATTGCCACCGGCAACATCTTCGGCGACATTCTCTCCGACGAAGCCTCCATGCTGACCGGCTCCATCGGTATGCTGCCTTCCGCTTCTTTGGACGAAAACGGCAAAGGCCTGTACGAACCGTCCCACGGCTCTGCCCCCGACATTGCCGGACAAAACAAAGCCAACCCGCTGGCCACCATCCTCTCGCTCGCAATGTTGCTGCGTTACAGCCTGAACGACGAAGCGCGCGCGCAACAAGTTGAAAACGCCGTCCAAAAAGTGCTGCAACAAGGCTTGCGTACCAGCGACATTTACGAAGAAGGCACAAAACTCGTTTCCTGCTCCGAAATGGGCGATGCGGTACTCGCCGCCTTGTAAAAAAACAAAGCGCGGATCACACCGCGCTTTTTCATCCGCCCTTTTCCGCCCGCCCCGTTCGTCAACCGCCTGCAAACCCACCGTTTACCGGCAGGAAATGCCATAAATCCCTGCCTATGTTAGGATAAACGCCTTTACCGGCCCACACAAAGGATTATCATCATGAAAAAAATCATCTTCGCCGCACTCGCAGCCGCCGCCATCAGTACTGCCTCCGCCGCCACCTACAAAGTGGACGAATATCACGCCAACGCCCGTTTCGCCATCGACCATTTCAACACCAGCACCAACGTCGGCGGTTTTTACGGTCTGACCGGTTCCGTCGAGTTCGACCAAGCAAAACGCGACGGTAAAATCGACATCACCATCCCCATTGCCAACCTGCAAAGCGGTTCGCAACACTTTACCGACCACCTGAAATCAGCCGACATCTTCGATGCCGCCCAATATCCGGACATCCGCTTTGTTTCCACCAAATTCAACTTCAACGGCAAAAAACTGGTTTCCGTTGACGGCAACCTGACCATGCACGGCAAAACCGCCCCCGTCAAACTCAAAGCCGAAAAATTCAACTGCTACCAAAGCCCGATGGAGAAAACCGAAGTTTGTGGCGGCGACTTCAGCACCACCATCGACCGCACCAAATGGGGCATGGACTACCTCGTTAACGTTGGTATGACCAAAAGCGTCCGCATCGACATCCAAATCGAGGCAGCCAAACAATAAATCTTGATGCGAATCAGCACAAATGCCGTCTGAACGTCCTTCAAACGGCATTTGTGCCGTCTTCATCAAACCGCCCCGCCAACGGTAAGCCGATATGGCGGAGCACAATCCGCCGAAAGATATTTCAGCGGCAGGCAGGGCTTGCCGGAAAGTCCGGAAAGTATAGTGGATTAACAAAAACCAGTACGTCGTTGC
>NZ_KV815446.1:32177-43871 GCF_001814225.1 Neisseria sp. HMSC070F02
TGCCTTGTCCTGATTTTTGTTAATCCACTATAACACCCGAAAACAACGTTTCCCGTTTTCAGACGGCATACGATATGGACAATTTCATCCGGCCGGTATAGTGTTCATCCTGCGGCGGCATCTTTCCGATGGCGCATTTTTTCAATATTAATTATCCGACTTACAAAGGTAAAAACATGACTGTCCGTATCGAACACGATTTATTGGGCGACCGCGAGATTCCCGCCGAAGTGTATTGGGGCATCCACACTCTGCGCGCCATTGAAAACTTTAAAATCTCCACACAAAAAATTTCTGACGTGCCGCAGTTTGTCCGCAGTATGGTGATGGTGAAAAAGGCGACGGCACAGGCAAACGGTAAGTTGGGCGCGGTCAAGCCCGAAATCGCCGCCGCCATTGAAAAGGCTTGCGACGAAGTTCTGCTGAACAACCGCTGCCTCGACCAATTCCCCTCCGACGTGTATCAGGGCGGTGCGGGAACTTCGGTCAATATGAACACCAACGAAGTCATCGCCAACCTCGCATTGGAAGCCTTGGGCTATGAGAAAGGCCGCTACGATATCGTCAATCCGATGGATCATGTCAACGCCAGCCAATCCACCAACGATGCCTACCCTACCGGCTTCCGCCTTGCCGTGTATTACAGCATCGGCGAATTGCTCGACAAACTGGCCGTCCTGAAAAACGCCTTTGCCGCCAAAGCCGAAGAGTTTAAAGACGTTTTGAAAATGGGCCGCACCCAGCTTCAAGATGCCGTGCCAATGACTACAGGACAAGAATTCCAATCTTTCCAAGTGTTGTTGGAAGAAGAAATCCTCAACCTCGACCGCACGCGCCAACTGCTGTTGGAAGTCAATTTGGGCGCAACGGCAATCGGCACGGGCGTGAACACGCCCAAAGGCTACGCCGAACTGGTGGTCAAAAAACTCTCCGAAGTCAGCGGCTTGCCTTGCAAACTGACCGAAAACCTGATTGAGGCGACCTCCGACTGCGGCGCATATGTGATGGTACACGGCGCATTGAAGCGCACGGCGGTCAAACTCTCCAAAATCTGCAACGACTTGCGCCTGCTCTCTTCCGGCCCGCGTGCCGGCTTGAAAGAAATCAACCTGCCCGAATTACAGGCCGGTTCTTCCATTATGCCTGCCAAAGTCAATCCCGTGATTCCCGAAGTGGTCAACCAAGTCTGCTTCAAAGTCATCGGCAACGACACGACGATTACCTTCGCCGCCGAAGCCGGGCAACTGCAATTAAACGTGATGGAGCCGGTCATCGCCCAATGTATGTTTGAAACCATTTCCCTCTTGGGCAATGCCGCAGTCAACCTGTCCGACAAATGCGTCAAAGGCATTACGGTCAACCGCGAAATCTGCGAACGTTACGTTTTCAACTCCATCGGTTTGGTGACTTATCTGAATCCGTATATCGGACACCACAACGGCGATTTGGTCGGCAAAATCTGCGCCCAAACCGGCAAAGGCGTGCGCGAGGTTGTCTTGGAACGCGGGCTGTTGAGCGAAGAAGAACTCAACCGCATCCTCTCTCCCGAGAACCTGATGAACCCCCATCTGTAACGTTGCAGACAAATGCCGTCTGAAGCAGGGATACTGCTTCAGACGGCATTTTGTTATATCAATCAGCCGGATTATATGCCGAACAGTGCCTTGACCTCCGCCCAATAAAACAGGCAGGCGATGGAACACAGTGCCAACACGATTCCCGCCGTATTGATTGTGTTGATTTTTTCCTTAAAAAACAGTGCGCCCGAAAGCGTCCCCAAAACAATCACGCCGATATTCATACCGGCAAAAACCAGCGTGGGATTGTCCTTCATCATTTGGTGCGCGGTGATGTAGGTTACGATGTTCATGAAGTTCAAACCGCCCAAGAGTATGCCGCCGACCACACTCTCAACGCGCCATCTGACCGATTTGGCAAACAGGCAGGCAAACATCAGCACACCTGCCAGCACAAATGCAACCAGCAGGTTGCCTGAAAATGCCGTGCCGCTTTTGGCAAGCTGTTTGAACAGGATGTCGATAATGCCGTAACCCGCCCACACGCCCAGCAGCAATGCCGCCTGCCGCCACGCGCTGCCTGATTTTTTGCCGCCGCCGTGTTTCCAAAGCAGGCAGAACAGCGCGGCAAATGCGAGGCACAGCCCGATTAGTCTGCCTTCGCTGAGTTTTTCGCCAAACAGCGTCAAGGCGGCAACAATCGGCAAAAACAGCGACAAACGCTGCGCCGCGTCGGATTTGACGATACCGGCGGATTCTACGGATTTGCCCATAATGACAAATACGGACGGCAGCAGCACGCCCAATGCGGCAAACAGCCACCATGTCGGCAAAAATGCGCCGATATTGCCGACATCCGGCTTCAATACCAGCAGGGTCAGTATGACCGCGACCACATAATTGACGGCGACCGCCTGCGCGATGTCGATTTTTTTCTTCCTTGCCATTTTCAGCAAAATGGAAACCGACACGCTGAACACGATGCTGATTAACAGGTAAGCCATACTATATCCATTTCTCGGGTGCAACCGCCCTGCCGCCGTTGAAGCGGATAAAGCCGGCGATGATGCGGTAGAAATACCAGACGTTCGTTGCAATAATAATCAGCACGCCGATACCCAAAAGGGCAGTCAGCGCACCCAAAATATAAAGCCAAAATGTGCGCCAAAAGGTTTTAATCAGGTATTCGGTATGTGCGGCATAGACAATGCTGTCCAAACTGTTCCGTTTCATATAGGCGAGAATCACGCCGACTATGGGCATATAGGCGAAAATCACGCCGACTATGGGCATGAACAGCATGATTGCACCCAAACCGAACAGGATGTAGGCGGCGAGGACATAGTTGCGCCCGCTTCCGCCGCCGGACGGTTCGTAAGCATGGCGCGAACGTGAGGCCTGCCGTTCAAACGCCTGTCTGAACGCCTGTTCGCGGCGCATCTGTTCGCGGTAAAACTGCTCCCTGCGCGCCTGTTCGCGGCGGAATGCCTCTTCCTGCCGCCCGCGTTCCTCATTGCGGTAGGCGCGTTTGATTTCGTCCGCTCCCGCCTGCGGCGACACGCCCAATACGGCATACAAATCTTTGTCCATATTGTTCCTTTATACTTTCCCGTCAAACCGCCGCCTGTATTGTTTTCGGGTTCAAAATATTTAAATCTCCGGGACGGATGCCGATAATGAACCCGCGTTTTCCGCCGTTGATATAGATGGTTTCCAAATCCATCACCGACTGTTCGACGTAAATATCCAACTTTGTCCGGATGCCGAACGGCGTTGTGCCGCCGACCAGATAGCCCGTCCACTTGTTTGCCTGTACGGGCGTGGCGGATTCGATGTGTTTCGCACCCAAATGCCGCGCTAGATTGCGGGTTGAAATCTGCTTGTCGCCGTGCATCAAGACAATCAGCCCCTTACCGTTTTCATCTTGCAAAACAATGGTTTTAATGACCAAGTGTTCGTCTTTGCCGAATAGTCGGGCAAACTGCGCCGTGCCGCCGTGTTCCTCATAGGCATAGGTAAAAGGTTCAAATTCGATGCCGTTTTCACGCAAAACGCGCACGGCAGGTGTTATCGGATAAGTGTGTTTACTCATTTTTCGTCATGCAAAACATGGAAATCGGTCAAGCGCAATGTTACCATATATCCCCTTTATCGAAGGAAACCGATATGGATATCCGATATTTCGGCACAACGCCCCGCTATTCCGAAGCCGTCGGCGCAAACGGCTTGATTTTCCTCTCCGGCATGGTTCCCGAAAACGGTGAAACGGCTGCCGAACAGACTGCCGACGTGCTTGCCCAAATCGACCGCTGGCTGGCGGAATGCGGCTCGGACAAAGCGCACGTTTTGGATGCGGTCATCTATCTGCGCGATATGGGCGACTATGCGGAAATGAACGGCGTGTGGGACGCTTGGGTTGCCGCCGGCAGAACGCCCGCCCGCGCCTGCGTGGAAGCGCGGCTCGCCCGTCCGGAGTGGCGCGTCGAAATCAAAATAACCGCCGTGAAGAAAGATGCGGCAACCGCATAAACAGATTTCCTTTATATTTCAGAGTACGCAAATGATGAAAACCTTACTGCCCTTTTTCGGCGTGGTACGCGTCAGCGGCGAAGACCGCCAAACCTTCCTGCACGGACAGCT
Source organism: Neisseria sp. HMSC070F02 (assembly GCF_001814225.1). Classification (NCBI taxonomy): domain Bacteria; kingdom Pseudomonadati; phylum Pseudomonadota; class Betaproteobacteria; order Neisseriales; family Neisseriaceae; genus Neisseria; species Neisseria sp. HMSC070F02. Next base: position 36,335 of record NZ_KV815446.1, read on the forward strand.
TTCCAACGACATCAATAATCTTCAGACCGGGCAGGCGTGTTATGCGACTTACAACACGCCCAAAGGCCGTGTCATCGCCAATATGATTGTCGTCAACCGAGGCGGCGATTTGCTGCTGATTATGGCGCAAGACTTGCTTGAAGCAACGGTCAAACGTTTGCGGATGTTTGTGTTGCGTGCCAAAGCCGTTTTTGAAATCCTTGAAGATTACGCCGTCGACGCGGAATTGGAAGCATCCGCCGAACCGCTTGCCGCGCAAGAACCCAGTCTCGTCTTTACCGCCGAATGCGTTTCAGACGGCATCTGCACCGTCGTCCTGCCCCATCGGGGCATTTTGCACATCGCCCCCAAAAACGCCTTGCCGCCTTATGATGCCGCCGCCGAAAACGCGTGGCGGCTGCACGAAATCCGCAGCGGTTACCCGTGGATATGCGCGGCTACCAAAGAAACCGCCGTCGCCCAAATGCTCAACCAGCACATCATCGGCGGCGTACACTTCAAAAAAGGCTGCTATCCGGGACAGGAAATCATTGCCCGTGCCCAGTATCGGGGGCAGCTCAAACGCGGCTTGGCGGTATTGTCGGGAAATTCGGCAGCCGAAGCAGGCATCCTGCTGGCGGCAGACGGCGAAGAGGCCGGCATCGTACTCGACAGCGTTCAAGATTCGGAAAACTTTACCGCCCTTGCCGTGATTAAATTCTCCGCCGCACAAAAAACACTGTCCGCCCCAAACGGCGGCAGCTTCAAAGCGGTTCATCTCTTCTTTAAAACCGAAAATGCAGAATAAGCCGCCGATGCCGTCTGAAGCCCTTCAGACGGCATTGCCGCCCCGTCAATCGGTTACAATGCCGCCTTTCTAATTTTCAAACCCAAACCGCCATGTCCAAAAAAACCAAACAAGAACTCGAAAACAACAAACTCAGCAAACGCCTGCGCCACGCCGTCGGCGACGCGATTAACGATTTCAATATGATCGAGCCGGACGACAAAATCATGGTCTGCCTCTCCGGCGGCAAAGACAGCTATGCCCTGTTAGACATCCTGCGCCAGCTCCAAGCCAGCGCGCCGATTGATTTTGAACTGGTCGCCGTCAATCTCGACCAAAAGCAGCCGGGTTTCCCCGAAGAAGTATTGCCGACCTATCTCGAAAGCATAGGCGTGCCGTACAAAATCGTCGAAGAAGACACCTACTCCACCGTCAAACGCGTATTAGACGAAGGCAAAACGACTTGTTCGCTGTGCAGCCGCCTGCGCCGCGGCATCCTCTACCGCACCGCAAAAGAATTGGGCTGCACCAAAATCGCCTTAGGACACCACCGTGACGACATCCTTGCCACCATGTTTTTAAATATGTTTTACGGTGGAAAACTCAAAGCCATGCCGCCCAAGCTGGTGAGCGACAACGGCGAACACATCGTCATCCGTCCGCTGGCGTATGTAAAAGAAAAAGACTTAATCAAATACGCCGAATTAAAACAATTCCCCATCATCCCGTGCAACCTCTGCGGCTCGCAACCCAACCTGCAACGCCAAGTCATCGGCGATATGCTGCGCGATTGGGACAAACGCTTTCCCGGCCGCATCGAATCGATGTTCTCCGCCCTGCAAAACGTCGTCCCTTCCCACCTTGCCGATACCGAACTCTTCGACTTTGCCGGATTGGAACGCGGTCAAACCCTGAAACACGGCGGCGATTTGGCGTTTGACAGCGAAAAAATGCCCGAACGTTTTTCAGACGGCAGCGAAGAAGACGAAAGCGAAATCAAAATCGCGCCGCAAAAAGCCGAACGCAAAGTCATCAACATTCTGGCGAACAAGCCGAAAACCTGCGGCGCGTAACCCCCCGCCGTCAAAAATGCCGTCTGAAGCCCGTTTGGCGTTTCAGACGGCATTTTAAAATCCCGAAGCAGACGGCTTCCAAACATTTGTTTCTCAGTGTCCGTTTTCAGAATGCCCGCCTGCGGGCATATTTTGCCCGATCAGTTCGGCTATCCTCTCGCCGTCAAACTGCGTTTTGAACACCACCTTGATTTCTTTGGAAATCTCGGCAAACAGCTTTTCGGCATGTTTGATTTTCCGCTCTTCGCTTTTTCGCAAATCTTCCGCCCCGTCAGTCCCTTTGGCTTCAATCACAAAGTTCAGAATCTCGCCGCTTTTGGTTTTCACGATATAGGCAAAATCGGGCGAATACGTGCCGCCGCCGGCAACGGGGATTTTGATGGAGTTTCTCGGTATTTTGGTGAATACGGTTACGCCTTCAATTTGGTTGTTGGCGACATTTTCATGTTCTATATCCGAATCGTAGAAAATTTCGTCGAAGAGATAGCCGGCGGCAGGCCGGTGCTCCGTATCTTCAAATCTGCCCAAATCTGCTTTTTTCACCGCGCGCGGTTTGCCGTCTTTATCGGTAAATTTGGTCGGATGGATTTTGCTGCCGACAAGCCGGTAATCCAGTTCAAATTTATGGAAGGAATGATGAAGCAAAAACCGGTTGAAGCCGTTTTTGATTTGGGCGATGGTCTGCATATTCAAAAAATCGCCAATGTTCAGTTCGTCGCGGACGCGATAAAACGCCTGATGCAAAGTCTGCATGCGGATTTTTGCCGTTTGTGCCAGTTTTTCCAGAAGCTCACGGTAAGTCATTGTGTTAAAACGGATAAAATCTTCATCTTCAAAACTGTCTATGCGGCGGGAAAGCATAAGCCCGTTGTTGATATAAGCTTCGTTTACCGCCGTGCGTATGCCTGCCTGCGGGAATTTGGCGGCGTTTTCACGCAAATAGGCGGTAAATAAATCGACAAATTCGGCTTCATCCTTGATTTTGTACTGCAAAACGGCTTTATGGTGAATCAGCTCCCACAAGGCTTTGAGTTCTTCATATTTGCCTTCGCGCATGATGATGGTGTCTTTGCCCTCGTCTTTGGCGTTGCTGACTTTGCCTTTGTCCAAACCTTTGGGGAAGGCTTCGGGATAGGCGGCTTTTAATTTGTCATAGCCGTCTTCGGCAAAGTTTTCATTGTCGTCAATGATGCCGTCTGAAAACAGTTGGTTTACCAATACCAGCGGTTTGATATCGGGGTATTTTTGCAATATTTTTTGTTTCAGCTCTTCGGTAAACTTTTTGGAGATTTCTTCCTGAAAAGAATTGTCGTTGATTTCGCCGACAAGCTGCTTCACAAAGTCTTTTTCGCTGCTATCGACAAAATAATTCAGTTTGTACGGTACATCGCGCACCCGCGCCATCAGCTCGTTTACCGGCAGGCGCAGGCCGCGTCCGACTTCTTGCAGCTTGGAAGTCGTGCTGCCGCTGGAACGCAGTTTGCAAATCTGGAAAACGTTGGGATTGTCCCAGCCTTCGCGCAGCGTCCATTTGGAAAAAATAAAGCGGCGCGGGTTGTCCAAAGACAGCAGTTTTTCCTTATCGTGCAGGATTTCATTGATTTCCTGCTCGATTCTATCGTCGCTGTCTGTATTGTCTTTGGAAAAATAGCCGCCGTGGCAGGCGGATACATCGTCCAACGTCTTTTGCAGGTAATCGCGGTAAAACGGGTCGCTTTCCGTTTTCAGACGGCGTGCCGCTTCCGCGCGAATCCAGCTTTCAAATTTATCTTTCAGGCTGCCTGAAAGCTCGTTGCCGCTGCGGTAGCCCGCGATATCGTCAATAAAAAACAGCGTCAGCGGCTTGATTTTGGGCTGTGGCGCGCGTTCTGCCAAAAGCGCGCGTTCCAGCTTGAAATGTTCGGCAACCGCCCGCTGCATCATCGCATCCTGCACCGTTTGCGAATAGGAATAAGGGTTGATGACGGCACCCGTTTTCAACTCCAAGCCGTTGCTTAACACCACCACGGTTTTATTCATTTTGTCGATTTTCAAATCCGAAATAGCCGGATGGATTTGCGCCAAATCTTCGCCTTTTGCCAGTTTGAACGTCTGCTTTTTGTCCTTTTCGTTTAATTCAAATTTCGCTTCTTTGCCGCCCGACGACACCAGTTTTACCGCCGCATCCATGCCGCCCTGCATTTCTTCCTGAAACACGCGCACGCCTTTGACCAGCCCGTCGTTAAACGCGTCTACTGCCGTCAAACGGTAAAGCAAGTTGTAATATTCATCGTTAAATGTCGCACCGTAGCGCAAAATATATTGCGGTTTTAAGCGTTTGATATTGCCCCACGTTTTCGCGCTCTCCCGGGTCGGGAATTTATGCGGTTCGTCCACAATCACAAACGGGCGCACGGCGGCCAATGCATCAACGGGATTGTCAAACAAATCTTTCAATGCCTTGTCGCCCGTATCGTTCATGGACGACGAATTAACCATGCCCGCGTTAATCAGCAGCACATGGATTTCCTTTTTGTTTTCCGCTTTGACAAATTGCTCAATCGTTATGGGCGCATTGGACTTTTTGCCCTTATTCTTTTTCGCGCTTTCCACCACATAGGTTTTCAGGCGCACGCCTTCATAATCGCCGCCGAAATCCTGTTCAAAATGCTCTGCCAAAGCCTTGCTTTGCAAAAACTGCTGTGTTCCCGCCTTAATGGACAAAGTCGGCACGACCACGATAAATTTGAACACGCCCAGCCAACGGTGCAGCTCGAACATGGTTTGTGTGTAGGTATAGGTTTTGCCCGTGCCCGTTTCCATGGAAATATCAAGGATATTTTGGTCGTCCGAACGGTCGGGGAATCGGCCGTCTATACCGTTTTGGCTTTGCACTTTCAGGATATTGTTTGCGTATTGTTTTGCAGCAAACAAAAGTTCGGGATTTTCGTCTGCCGTCCGATATTTGGGCGTTGCCCCGTCAAACACGCCCAAAACCGCCGAAACCGCCCGCATTTGGTGCGGCTGGTTTTTCTCGTAATTAAAACCGCTCATGAATTGCCTCCGTCAAACCCTGATAACCACATTCAACTCAATCTCTTTTTTATTGGCATAACCGCGAACCGCCTGGTCAAGTTCGTGCTGCATGGCGCTTGCCATATTGCTGCCGAATACAATCACGCGGTTGGGATTGAAAGCCGCATCGTCGTCCAGCTTGCGGATAAACGCCAACAAATCGGCAGAAGTAAAACCGGCATTCATCAGATACAGCCGTTTTTCGCACAGATACGCCGTGTAAGCCCCTAACCGCACAGGCTCAACCGGCGTGGTCAGTGCCGCCCCGTCATACAGCGTCCAGGTGGTCAGAAGCGTTTGCAGCTGTTCTTCGCTTAATTCATCGTTAAGCGGCAAATCCGGTTGTTCGGGCGAAAAATCCTTGTCCGGATGCTGCCTGAAATTGTCTGCCGTTTGAAAGATTTTGAAGCCCGAATCGCCCGTGTAATCGGGATGTTCGACGCGGATTTTGGCGGCGGCTTTTTCTATGCGGGCTTTGGTGATGTCGAAGATGGTCGGGTAGCCTGCTTTACGGGCTTCGGATTTTTCAGCGGTTTTTTCGGGAAGCTGTACACAGATATAGCGGCGGTTACCGTTTTGTCCTTCGGCGTTAAGCTGCATCACGGCGTGGGCGGTTGTGCCGCTGCCTGCGAAGAAGTCTAGGATTAGGTCAGTTTGATTTCCCTTGAAAGTTGCAGAAAGAACTAATCTTTTCAATAAATCTAATGGTTTTGGTGTTTCAAAAGGAGAATAACCTTTTCCAGTTTCAAACAACTCTTCTAATTCACGAATACCATCTTTAGTAAGATTTTTACTTATATTTCCAATATTTAAGATGCTATGAAATTTGGAAAAATCATCGGATACTTTTCTAAGTTTTCCAATAATTGTTTTCCCATAAGACTTCGGAATTAAGATATATTCATTATTTTCAATATCTTTATCAATTTTGTTTTTAAACTCAATTCCTTTTATTTCAATAATATCTTCGTAATGCAAGTTCCCATATTTGCCAAACTGTTCGCGAACGGCATCTTCCTGTATCCAATATAATTCATCATTGATTACAATTTTTTTGCCGCGTATATCTTTTGGTCTTTTTAGATTGTCAAAATGAGTAATATCTTTCGCATAAACTAAAACAGTTTCATGCCCATTTACAACATATTTTGCATTACCACCACCTTCTGATGTATTAACAATTAAATCTTTAATAAAATTCCCTTCCCCAAACACTTCATCACACAACAATTTCAACTGCGCCGCTTCGTTATCGTCAATCGAGATAAAAATCACGCCGTCGTCCTTTAACAGTTCGCGGGCGACATACAGGCGCGGATACATAAAGGTGAGCCATGCGCTGTGCGAGTTTGAGCCTTTGTCGGTGAAATCTAAAATCCGCGCGGCTTCGTCTTCGTCAATATTCGCCAGGCGGGCAAGTTCGGCTGGGGTGAATTTGCGGTCGTCCTGATAGACAAAGCCGTCCGAGCCAGTGTTGTAGGGCGGGTCGATGTAAATCATCTTCACGCTGTTTGTATAGGCGTTTTTTAAGTGTTTCAACACTTCTAGATTGTCGCCACGAATCAGCAGGTTTTGGCTGCCTGCATTTTCGGGCTTGGCGTTGTGCGTCTTATCTTCACTTATCAGGGTTTCGGGCGGCAGGTTGCGAAGCAGGCGGGCATATGATTTGCCCAGCCAGTTCATTTCGTAAAATTCGCGTCCGATGTCGGTCTGTGGCGCAATTTCGGCTTGTAATCTGTCGATAAGGAAATTTCCGTCTGCGTCAAAACAGGCGGGAAACAGTTTTTTGAGCTGTTCGAGTTGGGTAGAGTTGGCGGTAATGCCGTCTGAAGTGTAGATTGCCTCGGTGTTCGCCCCGGCTGTGTCGCTTAGATCAGGGCTTGGCTTGGCTTGGCTTGGCTTGGCTTGGCTTGGCAGCATTTTAAAATCCTCGGTTTGAATTTGTCAATATCAACTGTCTGTTTTAAAATATTTTTTTAATTTAAACGGCGTTTTTTGGGAAACGGGCGACGCCGTCTGAACGTCTGTCTGCGTGTTACTGCCCGACAACAACGCGACGGATTTTGACGGGCTGTACGGGTACGTTTTGATAAAAGCCGCGCGTGGCGGTTTTGACGCGGGCGATTTTGGAAACGGCGTCCATGCCGCTTTCGACCCTGCCGAAAACGGTATAGCCGTATTGTCCGTTTTTGTAGTTGAGTGAATCATTGTCCGCCAGATTGATAAAGAATTGGCTGGTGGCGGAATCCGGATCGGCCGTCCGCGCCATGGCGATGGTGCCGACAGTGTTTTTCAAACCGTTGCCGGATTCGTTGGCAACGGCCTTATCGCTTGCCTTTTGTACCAAGTCCTCGGTAAATCCGCCGCCCTGGATAACAAAACCGTCGATAACGCGGTGAAAAATCGTATTGTCGTAAAAGCCTTTTCGGGCATAGCGCACGAAATTGGCAACGGTTTTGGGTGCTTTGGATTCGTCCAAAACCAAACGGATATTGCCCATATCGGTTTCCATCAAAACATGGGTTGCCGCCATAGACGGCAGGGAAACCGCCAAAAGCAGCGCGGTTAAAACGGTTTTGAATTTGGGTTTCATCCCGTCCTCCTCAGACCTTCAGACGGCATTTTCATTTCATATGCCGTCTGA
>NZ_KV815446.1:43971-54919 GCF_001814225.1 Neisseria sp. HMSC070F02
TCAGACGGCATTTTCATTTCATATGCCGTCTGAAGGCGCGTGAACGCTATTCCAATGCGTCTTTGAGCTTTTGTTCGATTAAATCCGCATCAAACGATTTGGCAATCAATTCAAAACGCGAATCGCGCCGCCATGAGACTTGGTTCGCGCCCCACTGTCCGTCTACCCAGTTGAGCCACACCCACGTTCCCAATACTTGAAACACGCCTTTGGCGCGGACGAGTCCTTCGGTCATTTTGGGCAGGTCGTTGAAAAAGTTGGTCAGCTTTTCGCCGTCGAAATCGCGTCCGGCGGGGAATGTGAAACCTTGCGACTGGAAGCCCATGGTATTATCCGGCAGGGCTTTGAGGCGGTAGCGTGATTTTTCGATGACGGGAATATCGAGCCACCGGATGTCGAGTTGTGCGTTTTGGACTTCAACCACTTTGGCTTTGGGCGGGAACAGTTTTGCCGCTTTGTCGTGAAATTCGGCAAGCTGTTCGGGGGTGCATAAATCGGTTTTGCTGGCGACCAATACGTCGCAGATGCCGATTTGGTCTTTATACAACGCCTGTTGCGCGTAATCGGGGTTGATGAACTGGCGCGGATTGACGACGGTAAAGACGGCGCCGATTTCCAAAAGGCTGTCCAGCGGTTTGGCTTTGAGTTCGTCGATGACGCTGGCTGCGTGAGCCAGTCCGCTTGCTTCAATCATCAGGCGGTCGGGCTTGGCGTCGCGCAGCATTTTCTGCACGGTTACGCCCATTTGCGGGCCGGAGGTGCAACACAAACAGCCGCCGGCGATTTCTGCCACAGGGATACCGTTGTCGCTCAATACCGCGCCGTCAATGCCGATTTCGCCGAACTCGTTGACGATGATGACCCATTTTTCGTTCGGGTCTTTTTGCGCCATCAGGCTTTTGAGCGCAGTGGTTTTGCCTGTTCCCAGAAAACCTGAAATCAGGTGGACTTTGGTTTTTTTCATTTCTGACATTTTTTACAGATTCCAGTTAAAACAACGTGTTCTTCTTTCAGCGCAAAGCCGCTTTCGGCAACGCCTGCGCGCAGTGCCGCCCACTCGTGGCTGAGGGTTTGCTCGTCCGCCGTGCCGCATTCGGTGCAGACCAAAATAAACGCGCTGTGGTGCGCTTCGGCTTCTTCGTGGTCATGGCAATGGTCGTCGCACTCGTGCTGCGCGTGGCTGCACAAAATATAGCCGTTGACCGCCGCCACTTTGTGCAAAACGCCCTGCTCCGCCCAAAAATCAAGGGCGCGGTAGGCGGTAGGCGGTGCAAGCACGCCCTCGCTTTGCTGCTGCATCTGCGACAAGACGTTGTAGGCTTTAATCACGCCGCTTTGCTGCAAGACAATATCTAATACCTGCTCGCGCAAAGCGGTTACCTGCAAGCCTTCGCTGCGTGCCTGTTCGATAATTTTCTGTTTGAAATTTGTTTTCATAAATTCTCTGTTTATGCCGTCTGAACAACCGATACGGCAGGAGGCGGTTTTATATTTGTATTCAATTGCTTTATTTGGAAATCTTTTCCAACAATGCCCGACAGCCCGCATCCGCAAGCCTGAAGGTTTCTTCAAAATCGCCCGTATACCACGGATCGGGGACATGGTCGTAACCGCTTTCGGGTATCAGGTCGGTCAGCTTGAATATTTTTTCCGGCCGCCTGCCGAAGGTTCTTTCCAATTCGGACAAATTCTTGCCGTCCATCGCGATGATGCAGTCAAACGCCGCCGCATCGCTTTGGCGGATTTTGCGGCTGGTAAAGCCTGAAGCATCGATACCGTGTTTTTTCAATATCTTTGCCGTCTCGCGGTGCATATCTTCGCCGTCGTGCCAGCCCGATGTCCCCGCGCTGTCCGCTTCAAGGGGAATGCCCGCTTCGGCGGCGCGGCGGCGCAAAATGTATTCCGCCATCGGCGAACGGCAGATGTTGCCGAGGCAGACAAAAAGGATTTTCGGTTTTTTCATATCCCCTCCCTGTTCCGGCGCGATGCCGTCTGAAGCGGAAACCCTTTCAGACGTCATCGGTCGGTTAATCGTAACCGCATAAGGCAGAACCAGCCAAAACATCCATCTGGAAGAAATGGTTTGGCTAAATCTTAGGCATATTTAATAAGTGTCCAATATTAGAAGCCGTATGCTCCAAATAGAGACTGGCATTTTTCAAACTATCTTCTAAAGGTTCACTTTTCTCCAAAATAGAAAAGGCAGCTTGGATATTTTCAAATGGCAGGGAAGGCAAATCTTCAACGAGACTGCCACAAATAGCGACAACAGGAACTCCGACAGGGGTTCTTTTTGCTACACCAATAGGCGCTTTCCCTGCTAAACTTTGACGATCTAGTCTTCCTTCACCAACGATAACCAAGTCAACATCTGACACTTTCTTATCAAAGTCAATCAAGTCCAGGCAGGTGTCAATTCCAGATACGATACTTGCCTGAGCAAAGGCGCACAAACCACCAGCGATGCCTCCACCAGCTCCTGCTCCTTTAAGTTTTAATGTTGCAGGGGAGACTTTTTCATAAAAATCTTGTATTGCCTGATCTACGGCCTCAAACATAGTAGAATCCAACCCTTTTTGCTTGCCAAACGTATAGGTCGCACCTTGGTGTCCACATAAGGGACTCACAACATCTGCTAAAATACGAATGTGAACATCTTCAGGAATTTTATAGCGATTTTCTGTTGAAACAGAAGCTAGGTTTAGTAAGGATTGACCGCAAGCGGGTAAGGCATTTCCATCCTCATCATAAAATTGATAACCTAAACCAGCAGCAATCCCAATACCTCCATCATTACTGGCCGTACCGCCAACGCCAATATAGATTTCTTTAATTTCTTGACTAATGAGGTGGCGAATCAATTCTCCAATACCACGAGTTTGGATTTGTAATGGATTTCGTTTCTCTAGCGGGATTTTTCCAAGACCAACCAAATCAGCAACTTCGAATAGGGCTAGTTGTTCTTTTTGAAAATAGCGCATGACTTCTTTTTGTCCAAAAGGTCCTGTCACTTGGAGACATTTTTCTTCTAGGTCAAGAGAATGTCGGATAGCATCTACAGTGCCTTCTCCCCCATCACCGACAGGACAGAGGAGACATTCCACATCTGCTATCGATTGTTGGAAGCCTCTTTTTATTGCTTCAGCTACCTGTTGAGCTGTCAAGCTTTCCTTAAACGAATCCGGTGCAATTACAATCTTCATATTTATAATTCATCCTTTCGTTTCACTCAAGGCACAACACAGAATGAAAAAGTGTTGTGCTCTTTATTTTGATTTATTATAGAAATGAGAAAGCCTATCACTACTACAAATCACTATGCGCTGAAAAACGGATTGTGCCCTTCCCGTTTCAATGCTTCCGCATAGCTCGGGATGCTTTCCTGTTCGCCCAAGGGATTGTGCAACAGGTAAACGTGTTCTACACGGCATTCTGCCATTAAATCCAAAAAATTTTGCTGAATAACGCCAATATTGTCGGTAAAGGAAAGCTGCCACGAAAACACCTGCGGCACGACTTCAAACGCGCCGTCGGTCGCATTAAACCCGAATAAAATCTGTCCGCCCGCCTTTGCCGCTGCGACCACGCCGACGCGCGGACTCTGCATACGGACGGCGCGTATCGCGTTTGCCGCAAACACATCCATCGCCATGCGCTGGCGCGTGTGGCTGCCGTCGGAAAGCGCGCGTACCGGAGAATCCGGGGAAAGCGGATTGGCAAACAGCGTAACGCCTTCCGATGCAAGATTTTCCTGCCATACCTGCATCAAGGGCAGACCTGCCTGAAGAAGGTTCTGACCCAATGCCGTCTGAACTTTGCCGCTGCCGAAACCCAGCGCGTAAACGACGTGGACGGACTGCCCTTCGGGCAAAAGCAAAGGGCGCGGGGCGAAACGGCGTAAGTGTTGCGCCGCCGCTTCGGTATTTTGTTTGGCACGCCACCACTCATCCGGCGCGACCGCACTCAAATCGGAGGAATGTACAAGATAAGGCAGCCATTGCGTCTCTTGCGTCAACGCGCGCAGGTGCGGATAGTTTTGCAAACAGGCAAACAATCCCTCCGTCGGCAGCTTCATCTCGATTGCCCGTTCTTTCTTGCAGCCGGACACCAGCACGACCGGCAGGGCGAACCACTGCACTTCGCCTTCTTTCTCGCAATCGAGTACCGCGTTCACACTGGAAAGCAGCGCGGCATAAGTTCCGGCATCGGGCGACATCGTCAGCGCGAGGGAAAGGTTGATATAGTGGTTTTGCTCAAGCATCCCCCTGATTTCGGTTTGAAGTTGGCCGGACGAGAGTTTGCGCGAAGCCTGGGAAGAATTATGCGCCAACTGGTAGGCATTGAGCAGCAGGTGGTTTTTAATCGGATTTTGGGGATACGGGCGCGTATCGGGCAAGGTAAATGTCTGGTTCATATATGTCGTGTACCGCTTTTCGCAGTGTGTGTTTTTCCTGTTTGAAAATATATCGGACGGATTGCCGTCGGGACTTGCCCGTCAATCCGCCGAAACGAGAAAATGCCTGTCTGCCAAGTCTGCCAATATTTCTTCCACATACACTTCGGCAGGCGGATGGAATGTCAAACCGTCGGGCGTGGTGCTGACGATGTTCAAGTTTTCGGCAACCGTTTCAATCAATGCCTGTTTGCTCGTCGGCCGCGACAATTGCCGCATAATGTACAAATGCCCGTACCCGAATGAGGGGGTGCTTTCGTTGTAACGGTTGGCAGGCTGGACAAACGCTTCCGCGCCGTGTTCCACAAAGGCGGCGACATAATCTGTAAAACGCGCCGGCACATAGGTTTTATGGTCTTCAAAAAATTGTTTGCCCGCATTGTCTGATGAAACAGAAAAACGCCCGAGAATGGTTTGCAATAAAAGCCGGGAATTGATTTTCATACGGTCGAATGTCAAACCGGGAAATCGGCGGGCGAGATTTTCCGCAACATCTTCCGTTTTAAACGCCTCTCCGGTTTTCATCACATCGCGTATGCCCGAAAGCAGGGTATCGTTTTCATCAAAGTTGATTGTTTCCCCTCTTGCCGGGCGGAAATTCAAACTTTCTATCACTTCGACGGCAACCGACTCGTCACGCCTGACAGTATCCCCGACTTCCTCACGGCATAAAAGCGAACGGCGGAATTGGCGGTCGGATAAAATATCGCTGTAAAATTCTTTGGCAATATAATCGCCCCCTGCCAATGCCAGAATCCGCTCCCGCGTATGCTCCGCCATCCAAGAAACAAAAGACGCGTGCAAATCGGTATCCCCGATATACGCCAGCCGGTGGCGGTTTGCCCATTCGATGAAGCCGTTAACGTAAATCGGGTCGTTGAATATTTCCATATATTCGTGTGCGACATAATAAGTATTGTGATTCAATATTTTTTGAATCGCCGGAAGTTTGCCGCCGCCGCCCAAGCCTTTGTCGTTTTCCAAAATTTCCGCCAGCGCCTTGAGCGCGTCCAAGCCTTTCCGCGTCCGCGCTTCCAAGGGTTCTTCAAGCACATCCCTGCCGGCAAAGTACATAATTTCGCGCAACTGCTCCTGCCGTTTCCAGCCAGGGTAAACATTGTATGAAATATAGGCAATGCCGTGTTTGGTCAGGTTGTTCCGGCAAATCGAAAAGATTTTGTCTTTAACTGCGTCAGGCACCCACGACCAAATGCCGTGGACGATGATATAGTCGAACTTCCCGAATGACTCATCGACGGTCAAAATATCTTTTTCTTCCAGACGCACATTTTTCAAGCCCATTTTTTCAATGATGGCGTTGCCCTGCGCAACCTGCCTGCCGGACAAGTCGATACCGACAAATTCCGCATCCGGGTAATAAAGAGCCTGCGTGATGATGTTGCCGCCCATCGAACAGCCCAGCTCCAAGACCTTGGCATTGGCGGCGGGCGCGGGCTGCAAACCCATCATGCGGGCGCGAGCCTCCAAGGCGTTGATGGCGGTTTGGGAAAATGCTTTGGATTCATACATCAAATCATCATATGAATTTTTGATGTTGGACACGTCCGGCACACCGTTCTCCGTTGCAGCACGCGCAAAGGCGGCTTTTTTCTTTTTGTTCGGCATATTTTGTTTGTCTGAAGGCACTATTGCCCGCAAGTTTAACCAATTCATCCTACCCGTTCAACTAAATCAAATGCCATCTGAAGGCGCGGAGCGTACTTCAGACGGCATCGGGGAGGCGCGAAGGCTTCAGACGGCATTTTTGCCGCTTTATTTCAACGCGGCATCATAGCCGCCGTCTTCAACGGCTTCAATCAACGCCCCTGCATCGGTTTGCGCGGGGTCGTATCCGACGGTCGCACTTTTGTTTTCAAGGCTGACTTCGACGCTTGCCACGCCTTTTACGCCTTCCAATATCCGGGTAACGCTTTTGACGCAGCCGCCGCAGCTCATGCCGCCGATGTCGAGGATAAGGGTTTCCATCATTTTCCTTTCGTTGGAACTGCAATCTGACGGGCGTTATTGTAAGTCGGGGCGTGAACTTGGGCAAACGCGGAAACGGTACGGCGGTTTGGAAAAAGACGGACGCTTGCGCATAATGGCGGCAATTCCCATCAGGACGACAACAATGAACGCTTCACAAAAACCCTGGTTGAGCATCATCGCCTTGGCAATCGGCGCATTTATAGTGGATTAACAAAAACCAGTACGTCGTTGCCTCGCCTTAGCTCAAAGAGAACGATTCTCTAAGGTGCTGAAGCACCAAGTGAGTCGGTTCCGTACCATCTGTACTGTCTGCGGCTTCGTTGCCTTGTCCTGATTTTTGTTAATCCACTATACAACGTCGGTATCGGCAGCGGCGCACTGTTGGGACATTGGGTAACGCAATACTCGGGCATTTCCTGCATCGGCATTGCCGGTATGCTGGTATCGGCGGCAGGTTTGTGGGTCTGCCTGAATTTGAACCGCCATATTCGAACCTGACCGCGCGATGCCGTCTGAAGCCCCTCCCGCCCTTCAGACGGCATTTTGATTGAAGAAATATCCGCCCCTGCTTAAAATAACAGGCTTTGCCGTGTTTTAACGCCTATTTTTTGTTCCAAGGATGGTTTATGCCGTTGCTGTCTGTCGAGTTCGCACTGTTCTTTCTCGCTTTCCTGCCGATTTACTGGGGCTTGGCGAAATACCCGTCCGCCCAAAACCTGCTGCTTCTGGCTGCCGGTATGGGCTGGCTCTACCATATCGGCCCCGTATTTGCGGCAATCATCGTCCTTTATTCCTCCTGCGTGTACCTTTTGGGCGAACTGCTCCGTTCCGATCGCGAAAATACGCGCCGCTTTTGGCTGGGGTGCGGCATTGCCGCCTCGCTGACCGTCTTGGGCTTTTTCAAATATTTCGACTTTTTCCGGCCGCTGATTGCCCAATATGCCGGAAAAGGCGGCGCAATCGACATCCTGATGCCGCTGGGGCTTTCGTATTACACCTTCCAGTCGCTCGCCTATCTTGTTTACTGCTTCCGCGCCCCGCACGCCGCGCGTTTCAGCTGGCACGAGCTGCTGCTGCACCTGAGTTTTTTCCCCACCGTTACCTCCGGCCCGATTATCCGCGCCGCCGCATTCAAAAGCGCAGACGGCGAGCAGGCAGGCGCATTGGCGCAAATCCGTACCCGCCAACCGCGCTCACCCGTCCGCCCCGCACTCGCCGTTTCCCTGATTCTGCTGGGTATTGCCAAAAAATGGTGGCTGGCGGGGATGCTCGCAGAAAACTGGGTGTCGCCCGTGTTTGAAAACCCCGCCCAATTCAACGGCTGGGGCGTATTGGGCAGCGTGTACGGCTATACCTTCCAACTCTTCCTGGACTTTTCCGGATATTCCGATTTGGTTATCGGCATGGCAATGCTGCTGGGCTTCCGACTGCCCAAAAACTTCTCAGCACCGCTTCGTGCTTTAAACATCCGCGCATTTTGGGACAAATGGCACATCAGCCTTTCCACCTGGATACGCGACTACATCTACATCCCCTTGGGCGGCAGCAAAAAAGGCTTTTTGCGGACTCAGCTCAACCTGATGGCGGCAATGGTGCTCTCAGGCATCTGGCACGGCTACGGCTGGAACTTCCTCATTTGGGGCACGCTGCACGGCACGGCACTGGTGCTGCTCAACACGGGCGACCGCTATTTCGGACGCGACGCGCTATGCCGTCTGAAATACCTCGCGCCGCTCTCGTGGCTCATCACCTTCCATTTTGTCTGCCTGACCTTTGTCGTCTTCAATACCGCAAGCCCCGACGATGCAGGCGCGGTTTTCACTGCCCTCTTTGCCAATGCCAACGGCTGGAATGCGCCGCAACAGGCAGACATGCTGCTGCTTACCTCGTTTGCATCCGTCATGCTGCTCTACCCTTACCTGCAACGCGCTTTCGACGGCGTGGTCAAAGGTTTGGAAAAAATCCCGATGTGGCTGTGGTTTATCCCCGTTTCCGCCGTCCTGCTGCTGATTATCGTATTGGCCCCCTCGGGGATACCCGGCTTTATTTATGCCAATTTTTAAGGGTTTGGACATGAAAAACTTTCTTTCCCTTTTCGCCTCCATACTGATGTCTGCCCTGATTGCCGTGTGGTTCAGCCAAAACCCCATCAACGCCTACTGGCAGCAGACCTACCACCGCAACAGCCCGCTCGAACCGCTCGCCGCCTACGGATGGTGGCGGAGCGGTGTGGCGTTGCAAGAAAACGCCTACGCCCTTTCAGACGGCATCAAAGCCTTCCTGTCCGGCGAAACGCCGCCGACGGCTCAAGACGGCGGTTCGGCAGATATGCCGTCTGAAGCCGCCGCATCCGAAGCCGTCCCTCAAACCGGTGAAATCCAAGAATGGAAACAGAACACCGACACCGCCGCCGTCCGCAGCGGCGACAAAGTCTTTTTCGCCGGCGACTCGCTGATGCAGGGCGTTGCCCCCTTCGTGCAAAAAAGCCTGAAACAGCAATACGGCATCGAATCCGTCAACCTCAGCAAACAAAGCACGGGGCTGTCCTACCCCTCATTCTTCGACTGGCCGAAAACGATTGAAGAAACCCTGAAAAAACATCCCGAAATCAGCGTGCTCGCCGTCTTCCTCGGTCCGAACGACCCGTGGGATTTCCCCGTTGGCAAACGCTACCTCAAATTCGCTTCCGACGAATGGGCGCAAGAATACCTGAAACGCGTCGACCGCATCCTTGAAGCCGCACACACGCACTACGTCCAAGTCGTCTGGCTCGGCATCCCCTACATGAAAAAAGCCAAGCTCGACGGACAGATGCGCTACCTAGACAAACTGCTTTCGGAATATTTGAAAGGCAAAATCATCCTGATTCCCACCGCGCACACCCTGAGCGGCGGGAAAGACCGCTACACCGACTCCGTCAACGTCAACGGCAAACCCGTCCGCTACCGCAGCAAGGACGGCATACACTTTACCGCCGAAGGACAAAAACTGCTGGCGGCAAAAATAATGGAAAAAATCGTTTTTGAACCAAGTACGCAACCATCAAGTACACAGCCATGAACCCCAAACACCTCATCGCATTTTCCGCCCTATTCGCCGCCACGCAGGCAGAAGCCCTACCTGTCGCCTCCGTCAGCCTCGACACCGTTACCGTTTCCCCGTCCGCCCCCTACACCGATACAAACGGGCTGCTGACCGACTACGGCAACGCCTCCGCCTCGCCTTGGATGAAAAAACTCCAATCCGTCGCACAAGGCAGCGGCGAGACCTTCCGTATCCTGCAAATCGGCGACTCGCATACCGCCGGCGACTTCTTTACCGACAGCCTGCGCAAACGCCTGCAAAAAACTTGGGGCGACGGCGGCATAGGCTGGGTTTACCCCGCCAACGTCAAAGGGCAGCGCATGGCGGCAGTCCGGCACAACGGCAACTGGCAAAGCCTCACCAGCAGGAACAATAGCGGAGACTTCCCGCTCGGCGGCATCCTCGCCCACACCGGCAGCGGCGGCAGCATGACCCTGACCGCATCGGACGGCATAGCAAGCAAGCAGCGCGTTTCCCTGTTTGCCAAACCCCTGCTTGCCGAACAAACCCTGACCGTCAACGGCAACACCGTCTCCGCCAACGGCGGCGGCTGGCAGGTACTGGATACGGGCGCGGCACTGCCCCTGACCATACACACCGAAATGCCGTGGGACATCGGCTTCATCAACATCGAAAATCCCGCCGGCGGCATTACCGTTTCCGCGATGGGCATCAACGGCGCACAATTAACCCAGTGGTCGAAATGGCGTGCCGACCGTATGAACGACCTTGCCCAAACCGGCGCCGATCTAGTCATCCTTGCCTACGGTACCAACGAAGCCTTCGGCGACAACATCGACATTGCCGATACCGAACAGAAATGGCTGGATACCGTCCGCCAAATCCGCGACAGCCTACCTGCCGCCGGCATCCTCATCATCGGCGCGCCCGAATCCCTGAAAAACACGCTCGGCGTATGCGGCACACGCCCCGTCCGCCTGACCGAAGTCCAACAGATGCAGCGGCGCATCGCCCGTCAGGGGCAGACGATGTTCTGGTCTTGGCAAAACGCGATGGGCGGCGTTTGCAGCATGAAAAACTGGCTCAACCACGGATGGGCCGCCAAAGACGGCGTACACTTTTCCGCCAAAGGCTACCAACGGTCGGCGGAAATGCTCGCCGACAGCCTCGAAGAACTCGTCCGCGCCGCTGCAATCAGGCAATAATCGGACAGGAGGCGGACGGTATTTCCGCAACAGGGGGATGCCGTCTGAAACGCATACCTTCATATTGCTTCAGACGGCATAGCCACCCCGCGCACGGTTTGCCGGACGCAACCGGCATTCGCCTCAAGCATCGGAAGGACGGGGGCGAACCTCCGGCATACGGCGCAAAGGCGGCGTTTGATATGCCGTCTGAAGGCAAAGATGATAAACTGCCGCCTTCCGTTTTCAGACGGCCTTGGATTCGGATTTCAAGTGC